>JAUXNL010000319.1 GCA_030684415.1 Moraxellaceae bacterium
GCTCAAGATCCATGGAGTCGAGCACCTGAGCTTGCATTTCACGCATTTCCAGACCACCACAAAGCTGGATGAAGCGGTCGGCGAGCGTGGATTTGCCGTGATCAATATGGGCAATGATGGAGAAGTTGCGGATGTACTTGATGTCGGTCACAGGGCTACCAGGGCTGAAGCGGTTTCGGACAGGAAAGACGGCCTTGAAGGGCGACTCCTAAGGGCGCGTATTCTACCTGAAAGCCCGGTCAACGGTGGAAAGAAGCGACAGAGCCAGCCGCCATGGCTGGCCCTGTGGACGGGTATGGCCAAGTTACTTCCTCGACTTACCTGACGCGGCCTCCGAGGCATCCAGACGAAGCGGCAAAATGAGCGGCTGGCCACGTCGATTGACTGACATCGGCACCGCTTTGCCAGCGGGCAATCCCTTGGCCACCTCGACAAACTGTTGGGAGGTATTCACGGCCTTACCGTTCAAGGCAACGATGACATCGCCAGCGCGCAAGCCAGCATCCGCTCCGGCGCCCTCGCCCACCTGCAAGACGACAATCCCGCCCTCGATCTTGAGCTGGCTCTTTTCCTGAGCATTGATATCCCGAATGGAAATCCCGAGACGGTTGATATCCGGCTTGGCGGCCGCTTTGGTTTTTGTTGCCGCCGCATCCTGATCTTCGGGCATCACCGCCACCTCGAAGGTCAGCGTACGCACTTTACCGTCCCGAATGACCGTCAGCGGGTACTTCTCACCCACACGGGAGCGGCCGATCATCTGGGGCAGATCCGAGGAAAGTCCGATTTCTCGATCGTTGAAACGGGTAATCACATCCCCCTCTTTCAGACCCGCTTTGTCGGCGGGCGTATCCGGCATGACTTTGGCCACCAAAGCACCAGCAGGCTTTGGCAAACCATAAGCCTCCGCCAGATCTTTAGTGATGTCCTGTATCACCACGCCCAGATAGCCACGGGAAACATGGCCATCCTTCTTGAGCTGGGCCACTACATCCATGGCCACATCGATCGGAATCGCAAAGGACAAGCCCATAAAGCCACCGGAGCGGCTGTAAATCTGGGAGTTGATGCCCACAACCTCCCCTTTCATGTTGAGCAGCGGGCCGCCCGAATTGCCGGGATTGATCGCCACGTCGGTCTGGATGAAAGGCACGTAGGAGTCACTGGGCAAGGAGCGGGACTTTGCGCTCACTATCCCGGCCGTCACTGAATACTCAAAGCCGAAAGGAGAGCCGATCGCCATCACCCATTCACCGACCTTCAGTTTTTCCGGATCCCCGACTTTCAGAATGGGCAGGTCTTTACCATCAATCTTCAGCAAGGCCACATCAGAGCGTTCGTCCGTGCCGATCACTTCGGCATCCAGCTCACGCCGATCCGAGAGCCGCACGGTGACTTTGTCCGCGCCCTGAACCACATGGTTGTTGGTCAACACATAACCGTCAGCAGAAATGATGAAGCCGGAGCCGAACGACTGCCGATCGCGCGGAGTGGGCGCATAGCCGAAGTCCTCACCAAAGAAGCGTCTGAAGATTTCCGGTACATCCTGCTGCCCGCCACGGCTACGCCCCTTGGCTGACGCGCTGATGTTGACGACGGCCTTGCCACCCTCTTCCGCCAAGGGCGTAAAGTCAGGCAACTGGGCATGAACCGGGGCAACCACAAACGCCGCCAGAAATGCGGCCGGCATGAGGAAATCGCGGATGAATCGCATGAAGTCACTCCTTGCAACTACAGGAACCCCTGCCCCACATGGCAGGGATAGAAGTCTTTGAAAGCCGGCAAGTTAGCGAGTCCTCGCCGGTGCTGAAAAGTGAGGATTTGTAAGCCTGGCGATGCCACATAGCACTCTCATTGCATTTTCGTGACTGGCCGGCCAGCGTATACTCGCGACCCTGCGGCCGCTCCGGCCGCCATCGCCCGCCCCGTGAGCCTTCATGTCTGATCACCTCCACGATGTACTCATCATCGGCAGCGGCGCTGCCGGCCTGACGCTGGCGTTGAAACTGGGTGCCTCTGTACGGGTGGCAGTGCTATCCAAGGCCACGCTGAGTGATGCCAGTACCTATTGGGCGCAGGGCGGCGTAGCGGCGGTTCTGGACGAAACCGACTCCACTGACTCTCATGTCGCCGACACCTTGGTCGCCGGCGCAGGGCTATGTCATGAGGATGCGGTCAAGTTCACGGTCGAAAATGGCCCCGATGCCATTCGCTGGCTGATTGACCAAGGCGTGAGCTTTACGCTGGATGCCTCTGAACAACCGCACCTGACACGCGAAGGTGGACACTCTCACCGCCGCATCATCCATGCAGCCGATGCTACCGGGCGAGCCATTTCCACTACGCTGGTCAGCCGTGTGCGCGAGTGTGCAAATGTCGAGCTCTTCGAGAACCGTGTCGCCGTTGATCTCATCACAACGCAAAAGGCGGGCCTGCCCGGCGGCAATCGTGTACTCGGTGCCTATGTCCTGAATAGTGAAACCGGTGAAGTTGAAGTCTTCCGCGCAAAGTTCGTGGCACTGGCCACGGGCGGCGCCAGCAAGGCTTATCTCTACACGACCAACCCTGACATCGCGACCGGTGACGGTATTGCCATGGCGTGGCGTGCTGGCTGCAGAGTGGCCAATCTGGAGTTCAACCAGTTCCACCCGACCTGCCTTTATCACCCGCAGGCGAAGGGGTTTCTGGTGACGGAAGCCATGCGCGGTGAAGGCGCCTATTTGCGCCTGCCTGACGGCGAGCGCTTCATGCCACGTTTTGACGAACGCGCCGAGCTCGCGCCACGCGATATCGTTGCCCGCGCCATCGACTACGAAATGAAGCGCCTTGGTATCCGCTGCGTCTATCTCGACATCACACACAAGCCGGCAGACTTCATCACCAGCCATTTCCCCAACATCTATCAGCAGTGCCTGGAATACGGCATCGACATCACGAAAGAGCCCATCCCGGTCGTGCCGGCAGCCCATTTCACCTGCGGCGGCGTGATGGTGAACAAAAGCAGCCGCACCGACATTCCCAACCTGTATGCCATCGGTGAAACCTCCTTCACAGGCCTGCACGGCGCCAATCGCATGGCCTCAAACTCGCTGTTGGAGTGTTTCGTCTACGCGATGGCTGCCGCACGCGACATCCAGAAGAGCTTGGCTGTTACGGCTAGCCCGCCCGTCTGCTCGCCATGGGATGAATCACAAGTGCGTAACTCGGACGAAGATGTGGTCATCCTGCATAACTGGGAAGAGTTGCGTCGATTCATGTGGGATTACGTCGGCATTGTGCGAACCGACAAACGCCTGGCGCGCGCACTGCACCGCATCGAGTTGCTGCAGAACGAAATAAACGAGTATTACAGCAACTACCGCATATCGACCAACCTGATCGAATTGCGCAATCTGGTGCTTGTCGCCGAGCTGATCGTGCGTTCAGCACTGGCTCGCAAAGAGTCACGTGGCCTGCATTACACGCTGGATTACCCGGAAACCTCAAACACCATCCACGACACCATTCTCGAGCCTTGATCGTCACATGAGTGCAACGCCGCAACAGACGCATCAACCTCTATGCCATTTCGACTCATCATGGAATTGGCTTTGACACCCATCTAGCGGCGCGGCTAAATCACGACTGCCGCTCACACCCCCTCTCACGACTCCCCACATGGCACAGGACAGCCCCAAATGAGCAACCCGCATATTTTCATCGGCAAGGGCGATGAGCCCTGCTTCATCGATGGTCGCTATGCCAACCGCCATGGCTTGGTGGCTGGCGCCACTGGCACGGGAAAGACCGTTACCCTGCAGGGCTTGGCTGAGGGATTTTCCGATCTTGGCGTGCCGGTATTTCTGGCTGACATCAAGGGTGACTTGGCGGGCCTGTCCCAAGCGGGTACGGCAAACCCCAAGCTGGACGAGCGCGCCGCCAAACTCGGCATGAGCAGTTACCATCAGCAAGCCTACCCGGTGATGTTCTGGGATGTTTTTGGCACACAAGGCCATCCCGTTCGTGCCACCATTTCCGACATGGGGCCCGTCCTGCTGGCCCGTCTGATGGGGCTGAATGACGTTCAGGAAGGCGTACTGACACTGCTGTTCAAATATGCAGACGACAATGGTCTGCTACTACTCGACCTGAAAGATCTGCGCGCCTTGATCGCCTTTGCGGCCGACAACACGGCCGCACTCGGCAAGGAGTATGGCAATGTCAGCAAGCAAAGCCTTGGCATCCTCCAACGCGAATTACTGGAACTGGAGGCACAAGGCGCCGAGCACTTTTTTGGTGAGCCCGCGCTGCAACTGCAAGACTTCATGCAAACCACTCTGGAGGGGCGCGGCATCATCAACGTGCTGGCCGCCGACAAGCTTTTCCTGCAACCCAAGCTCTATGCCACCTTCCTGCTCTGGCTGCTCGCCGAGCTATTCGAGAACCTGCCTGAACGCGGTGATGCCGATCTGCCACTTCTCGTCTTTTTCTTCGACGAAGCCCATTTGCTTTTCAACGATGCACCCAAGGGACTGATTGATAAGGTGGAGCAAGTTGTTCGCCTGATCCGCTCCAAAGGCGTCGGCATCTATTTTGTGACACAAAGCCCGCTTGATATCCCGGAGAAAGTGCTCGGGCAGCTCGGCAACCGGGTTCAGCACGCGCTCCGCGCCTTCACTCCCCGCGACCAAAAGGCTGTGCGTTCGGCCGCGGACACTTTCCGTGCGAAACCCGGTCTCGATGTCGCCACTGTCATTACCGAACTCGGGGTCGGTGAAGCGCTTGTCTCAACACTGGTGGAGGGAGGTGTACCCAGCCCAGTCGAGAAGGCCAAAATCCGGCCGCCTTCATCGCGCATGGGGACCATCACGCCCGAAGAGCGTACCAGTGTCATGCAACGCTCACCCTGCCGAGGGCGATATGAGCAGATTGTGGATCGTGAGTCGGCCTATGAGCGACTGAGTGCACGCAGTGCAGAGCAGGCATCCGCGGCAGCGTTGGCAACCGAACAGGCCGCTGCCGAAAAAGCCGCAAAGGCAGCGGCAAAGCCGGCTGCACGCCAGCCCGACAGTGTCTGGGAAACAGCGGCCAAAAGCGCTGTGCGCGCCGCGAGCTCGGAAATGGGCCGGAATATCGGACGACAGTTACTGCGCGGCCTGTTGGGTTCGCTGACGAAAAGCCGTTAACAGCTTGCTGAAAAATGCTTTTCAGCAAGCTGTTTCCCGACCAAGGAGGCTGGATCGCGAATCAATCACTCTTGAGTGATTGATTCAGCGTGGGGCCGTTAAAGGCAGGCTGAGCCACTTGAGTTCGTCGTCCAGCGAAAGTGCCGGGCGATGAGCCTCCCCAAGAACGTGCATCAGGACTGCCCTGCGGGCCGAAGGAATATACGAGTCACTAAAAAGACCACGGTAATTGACGGACTGCAATCTGTGCGCGGCCATCCACTGCACGGCAACCCGTGTGCAACTAACCTCGCAGCACTTTGCCAGGCGGAGGCCCTTTCAGCAGCCGAACCCTCACGCGGCGAAAATCATCCGCCGGCAGACTGTCAGGAAACAAGACGATACGCTGCCGTCGCGGCAGCTCGCCGAGGCCCTCAGATCGGCTGAAATCCATGACGACCAGATAACGCCATGCCATGGCACGCTCCAGCCGCATAGCGCCTGCACAGCCATCACGCCACTGCAGCCACCAGTCTCCAGCACGCTCCTGAAATGCAATGACGGATGACCCTGCTCGCCACAAACGCCGCTCTCGCATCGCCAGTAGGCACCACAACAGCAGAGCCAACATGAGTGCCGGAGCAGACAGTGTAGCGGTGCAGATGGCGAGCAAGGCCAGCAGATAAAGTACCAGCAGCAAAACCCTCTGCCATCGGGAAGGAATCAGTTCAGCGTGTGGCCGCCACACGCTCGCGGATGAGGCCAATCATTCGCTCCAGCTCGGTATCGGGGACAGGCTCATCGCCCATGAACCAATGGAACAGGTCCATGTCTTCGCAGGCAATCAACCGCTCGAAAAGCAGTTTGTCGCTCGCCGAAAGCTCCCGATAGTGTTCATCCATGAACGGATTCAGAAACACATCAAGCTCCTTCAGACCTCGCCGGCAATGCCACACCAGACGGCGTTCGTGATCGGTCAGCTCATGTGTCATGACATCCTCGCTTGCTTCAATGTGACAGGCCACGGTCATTCCACATGACTCCGGCCGGGGCAAAGTATACGCTTGTTTTTTCGCGTATCAGCCTTATAACTGCTGGCATTGTTCTTCACCCTTCTTCGGTACTCACCCATGTCCACTGCTTGGTCTGCCTGGCTCGATACCCGCTTCCCGACAGGGCTACCCGATCTCCCACAAGCGGCCTCAAGTGCAGCGCTCTGCCCACTATCGGGCCAGGCAATACTGTCGGTCGCCGGCCCTGAGGCCATCCAGTTCCTGCAAGGCCAAGTCACCACTGACATGCGCGAAACCGAAAAAGGACGCGTGCTGCCAGGCGCCATCTGCTCACTGAAAGGACGAGCCTTATTTACATTCATGGCCATCCCTGTACCTGACGGTGTACTGCTGCTGATGCCGGTGGACCAACTTGATGCCGCATTTGCTCACTTGAAAAAATACAGCATCTTTTCAAAAGTCACCCTGCAAGCCGATCCGGAAAGCTACGCCTTGTTTGGCATCGTCGCTGCTTCTGCCAACGTCGTCTCTCCACTGCTGCGCGAGCTGATACCAGACTTGCCCGCTATCGGTCAGTCGGTGCGCATGGCAGACGGGATGGTCATTGCCACTCTCGCAGACGGCCGCATTCTCCTGGCGATGCCCAGCAGTAATCTGCACGCTTTTCTTGAGCGCATACCGGCATCCATTGAGATCACCACCGAAAATGCATGGCGGCTGTCCAGCATCAGGGCTGGGCTTGCAGCCGTGCAGTCGGATACTCGCGACCACTTCCAGCCCCAGGAGCTGAACTACCCCGCACTCGAAGGTGTGAGCTATAACAAAGGCTGTTATACCGGACAAGAAATCGTGGCTCGCCTTTATTTCCGGGGAAAACTCAAACAGCGTCTTTATCGTCTGGAGGCCATGACCACGGCACCAGCCCCCGGAAGCGCCA
>JAUXNL010000326.1 GCA_030684415.1 Moraxellaceae bacterium
ATTCCCATTGCTGAATAATACGCCGCACGCGATGAACGAGGCCGATCTAGTTCACGAGAGCCCGGCGCTTCTGGATCCCTGTAGTCGTGATGATGTTGGATTGCTCGCGTTTAGTCCTGATGGCAGGCCAGTAGTTTCGCCTGCCTATGCTGGCAATGCAGATGCACGGTTGCGAGTTGAGAAAAGTAATCTATTGCTGAATCTCGACTATCCAACCTTCAACGAGGGTAGGGAAGAGTTGTATAACAAGTTGTTCAGTTGGTTGAGCGGGGAGATAGGTATGCGAGTGCAGAAAATATCGCTCTTGATGACGTTAAGAATGATTTGCGGGGGCTGATGGCGCCAGCTGCTCAATACAGTATGGCGGCCGAGTGTTACATCAGAGGATTTCGTGATCGAGAGTGGGTTCGGGAACTATTTGGCTGAGGGTAGTTTTAGCCTTTGTAACTTTATTGGGAGGGCATCTATCTAAGCAGAGGAAATGGCTATAGCGTGATTTGTTGGAGCTGCCCTTTCCCTGAGAAATTCCATGTGACCTTAAATGCTGCGCCACCTCTCAAGCCCTCTGCTTGATCAACAATTCTTGGCCACCAACGAATGATTTGGTGACTTTTCTCCCAGAACCGATGGTCTTTCCAGCTCTTATCAAGCATGAATACGATCAGGCCGGCGCGTCGGAGCACTTCGCGTTCTAGTCCTTTGTTCAGTTGATCGTGGGTTATGACTGTCCATTGGCCTTCGGCAGCAAGTGCCTTAATCCATGTTTCGTCGGGTGTATTTTGGGGGAATCTATCTTTCAGGTGGATAACGCTGTGAGCGCAGTCCCATTCCCCCTCAGAGAGGGCCTGAAGCGCTCTTGCATAAGCTGGTGGGAGGTTGTTATCCAGTAGGAAGTTCAAGCGGCTATCCGTTCCTCGAAGCGAATGGCGGCTTCAACCGCAGCCGCGGGCACCTCGAATTGTCGGGCTACGCGTTGCCTGTTTCCCTCGGCCTGGAAGGCCTCATACAGAATGTCGGTTCTAATCCCGATATCGCTGACAATGGGCTTCCCAAAGGCAATTGTAGGGTCTAACACTACAGCTTTGCTTCGTGGATTTGGATACCAGCGGAGTGCTCGATCATTTTCGCCAAAGTCTATGCCGGCATACAGTGAGGGTCTGATTACTTGCTCGAAGGCAAATTGTTTTTTGCGTAGGTCAAGTAGATCGATCTCTCCGGACTCTCTGGCGGCCTCAGCAAATATTGTTTTGCCATCCGTTTGAAAACGACGCGTTGTAAAAGGGTATGGGCTATTGAATAGCTCGCGGGCATTGGCAGATGCAAGCCTAATGGTTTGAAGGCCTACGCCATGTTTTCTGAATTCAGCTACGAACCGAACCTCGAGAAGGTCGTGAAAGCTGAGCCCCTCCAAGTCTGCATGAAGCAGTTCGGTTTCCCAGAGCGGGGCTGAGTAATGCACTTCGTCGCCATGCTTGAACTGATAGCCGGATAGCCAGCGGCGCAAGATTGCAGGCTTGATGCCTGTCAACT
>JAUXNL010000330.1 GCA_030684415.1 Moraxellaceae bacterium
TCGGACTCAGGGTGTTTTCATCTTGCCCCTACAAGAGGTGTCTGGTTAATTCGGGGCACTCCTTGGGATGCTTGGAACCATGAAGTGGCAATATAACTACACTTCAAGTACAGTTAGCTTCACATTTTTGGCTATTTTTGCCAAAAAAATCAATGAAAGGCACACCCATGCTGATTCAGTTCACAGCCAAGAACTACCGCTCCAACAAGGATGAACAGGCCCTTAGTTTGGTCAAGGGCAAGGGAGATGAGCTGGCCGCAACAAATTGTTTTTCCCCCGACGCTCCCGCCACCGTGAGCTTGCTGCGTGCGGCAGCCATCTATGGGCCTAATGCAGCGGGCAAATCAAATCTCATGAAAGCGCTGTTGGCCATGAAAACTTTGGTTATGACGTCGGCCTCCCGTATTCAACCCGGCGAGTCGCTGGACGTAACGCCCTTCTTGCTTGATGAACAGGCATCCGCTGAAGCGTCTGAGTTTGAGGCAACTTTTGTAGCAGAGGGCGTACGTTACCAATATGGCTTTTCCGCTTTATCTGAACGAGTTACTGAAGAATGGCTGTTGGCCTTCCCCAACGGACGTCCCCAGCGCTGGTTTGGTCGGGCATGGAATATGGAAACCCAAGCCTATGAGTGGGAAATGGGCAGTTCATTAAGCGGTCAAAAGCAGTTGTGGCAAGAATCGACGCGTGCTAATGCACTCTTTCTCTCGACAGCAGTGCAATTGAATAGCCAGCAACTGCGGCCGGTTTACAACTGGTTCAGCTCGACACTGAAGATGACTAATGTTGCCGGTTGGCAGCCGGGATTTACTGCATCACTCTGCCAGAATGCAGGTTCGCGGGATCGCGTACTCGATTTTCTGCGGGCTGCCGATCTCGATATCCAAGATATTAGGGTTGAGGCTGAAAAGATTTCGGTAAAACATTTACCGGACGATATGCCTGATGCACTTAAAGCAAAAATTCTTGAAGATATGAAAGATAATGATGTTTATGACGTTAAAACCGTTCATGTAACAAAAAGTGGTTACCGGGTTGAATTTGAACTAGATGAAGAATCAGATGGGACGCGCAAGATTTTTGCATTTGCTGGACCATGGATTGATGTCCTTAAGAATGGGCATGTAATGTTCATTGATGAGCTTCATGACAACCTCCACCCCAAAATCGTACAGTTTTTAGTTCAATTGTTTCATAGCACAGAGACAAATCCTAAAAACGCTCAATTGATCTTTACGACACATGACACCTCTGTTCTGAATCAGGAAGTCTTTCGCCGTGACCAGATTTGGTTCTGTGAGAAGGATGAGGCGCAGGCCACAACGCTCTACCCATTGACTGATTTCAGTCCGCGCAAGGGGCGCGAGAATCTGGAGGCTGCTTATCTAGCGGGCCGCTATGGCGCCCTTCCTTATTTGCGCGCATTGAGAAAAGAAGGGGCCGCCTGAGTGGGTACCGATAATCTTTTCCACAAGCGTAAAGCTCTGAGGCTGGGGCGCTCAGAGCCTAAGCGCGCACCATATGACAAGGTGCTGATAGTTTGTGAGGGCTCAAAAACTGAGCCGAACTACTTTCGGGAATTGATTGATCACTACGAGATCAATACCGCCAACGTACAAGTGGATGGAAGCTGCGGATCAGACCCGATGAGCGTGGCGAATCATGCCATTCAGCTTTATCGGGAAGAAAGGGACAAAGGCGATCCCTATGATCGAGTTTATTGTGTGATAGACCGTGATGCGCACCCTGGATTTGGCGAGGCATTGAAAAAGCTTGAAGCACAAAAGCCGCCTAAGGTTTTTTACGCCACGGTATCAATACCTTGTTTTGAGTATTGGTTGCTTCTACATTTTGACTACACCCGCGCAGCCTTTACCTCCACGGGCCGAGTCAGTATGGGAGATGCCGCCTTGGTTGCCTTGAAAACGTGCTTGCCAAAATATGAGAAGGGCCTTGTAGGCACATTTTCATCTCTGATAGGTCAGCTGGCATTTGCCAAAGCAAATGCCAAAAGAGGCCTAGAGGATGCTCGGAAAACCGCCGCAGATAATCCATCTACCAACGTACATGAGTTGGTGGAGTACCTTCAGAACATTAAAGGTAAGAAGCCTGAATAATTTGCCGACAGAAGAGATGACTTGTATCTCTGTCGTCGCACACTTTTGAATTGCCCCGAATTAACCAGACACCTCTTGTAGGGGCAAGATGAAAACACCCTGAGTCCGAGAGTTGGGTCAGGCCGATTATCGAAACAGGCTTACTAGAGGATTAGGGGTCACAGGACTGTTAGGGACATTAGGAATGCAGCGGCAAACGAGACTTGAACTCGTGACCTTCGGACTCGGAAAACTACTTTCCGGCAGTCACCACAAAAGTCTTACCAGTAGCGTCAGAACCATCATTGCGATGATTCCCTACCCTGTAAAACCCTTGTAATACAGTGGAGCGGGCGATGGGAATCGAACCCACGGCTCTAGCTTGGGAAG
>JAUXNL010000342.1 GCA_030684415.1 Moraxellaceae bacterium
TTTCCAGTGGCTCTCAGCCAGTCGTGATTCGAGCCGGTGTTGCCGGTTGGCCCGTTCCATCAACTCGGGTTGGCCGTGGCGCAGCGCGTGTAATACCTCTTCACAGGCCAGATGTCCGGTCAGCCGTTCGTAGTTTCCCAGTTTGAGGATGCTGTGCAATTGCTGTGTCAGGCGCGCAGCACGTGCGTATTCTCCCTTCATGTCGAGCAGTCGTGACAGCGTGAGATAGGTGTAAACAATTACCTCGGTTGCACAGGCTGAACTCACCAGTGGAATCAGTTCCTCACAGATGTGGCGCGCTTCATCGAGCCGGTTTTGCTCATAGCGCACGACGGCCTTTGACACACTGGCATTGATCCATGCCGGACTTTGGCGCTGGGAGCGGAACCGTGCCATCAGCGCTTCCGAGCGCTGTACGGCGGAGTGCAGGTTGCCGCTGCTGCGGTCGCACAGAATCAGGATGAGATCAGCATAGCTTTCCAGATATTCGTAGCCGAGCTGCCCCAGGACGGCCTTTGCTTGCAGGCCGTATTGCATGGCCTGCACAAAGTCAGCACGCAGCAGATGGTGGTAGGCGAGGATGGCAAGCCCGAACGCACGGATGTCGTGATGCTGGCATGATGTAAGCAGGACGGCATGATCGGCATGCATATGGAAATCGGTATCGTGCTGGAACAGCAGCAGCATGATCTCCAGGAACACCGGTGTGGAGTCGTCAGCAAAGCGGCCGTTATTAGCGGATGCGCTGTTCTTCAGTGCATCCAGGTAATAGCGGGCCTGATTGAAGCGGCGTGAAAAAATGAGTGCCCCGATCAAGGGCAGTATGAGGTCGCCCTCACTGACCACCAGATCATCCGGAAGTGGCTTTACCCAGTGGATGATGGCGTTGAAGTCGCCGCTGCGCAGCCACTGTGCGCAGCACTCTCCCAATACTTTCCGGAATAACGAGGCGGATCCGCGTTGGGCATGAAGCACCGCCATTTCAGGTTCGCCATGGCGCATGAGATGAGTGGCAGCAGACTCATGAATTGCCACTATCCTGTCGGGCATTTCAATGCGCAGACGGCTTTCCAGAAAGTCCTGGAATAGCGGGTGGTAGCGGAACCAGTCGCTGTGTTCACTGGTTTCCTGGAGGAAAAGCGCCTGTTGGCGAATATCGTTAATCAGGCGTTCGGAGTCTTTCCGTTGCAGTACGGCATTGCACAAATCAGCATTGAACTGACCGAGTGCGGCTGTGCAGAGCATGAACTCATGAAGCGTGTCCGGCAGGTCACGCAGCACCGCATGAGCAAAGTAATCGACTAGCTCGGGCTGTCTTCCGTTGAAACTTCCCATGGCCTGTCGCCCCGTACGGGCTTGTGCCAGCAGGGCAATCTTGATGCCGGCCATCCAGCCCTCTGTCAGCGCCAACAGGTGCGCGACGGTATCGGTATCCATGCTGTCAAGTTGCAGGCTACTGGCCAGCGCTGTGACGTGCTCATGGTTAAGCCGCAGGTCATGACTGTCGATGAGCAACAGTCGATTGTCGAGCTTGAGCCGGCTCAAGGAGAAGTCCGGATACTGGCGTGTTGCCAGTACAAAATGCACATGCGCCGGAAGCCGGTCCAGCAGCAGCGACACTACCTGCTGTATCAGCGGTGAGCGGGCGTGCTGGAAATCATCCAGTACGACGGTCAATGGGCCGCAATTGGCAAATGCCTGCTCCAGTGCTTCGACCACGGCAATGGCCGGTAGGTCAATCTGTGCGCTGAGATGGTTGTAAAACGCAGTGTCGAAGCCCGGTACCGCGGCGCGCAAGGCACGGCCAAAGCGGCGGAAAAACCGTACGGGGTCAGCGTCGCCGGCATCCAGTGCCAGTTGTACCGATGTTGCAGGAGGGCGGCTTTGCAGCCACTCGCGCAGCAGCGTGGATTTGCCGCTGCCTGCCGGCGCCAGCAAAAGGGTGAGCACAAACTCGCGACTCTGGTCTAGAAGTCGCAAAAGGTCAGTGCGCGGCAGTTGTACCTGCGCCGCAGAAGATATTCCCGACAGCCCTGTCATTTTTTGTTCTTGTGAGTGTTGATCTGTAAGTCAAGTGGCGACGCTAGCACAGGACTCCTGCGTCACGAATCGCCACTCGTCCCTGCCCCTACCAAAGGAGGGGGCGTCCTCCTGATGCAGGCACCAGTATGCGGCTGGCTGAATCAGGCGCGGGCTTGGTCGGCAGTCA
>JAUXNL010000355.1 GCA_030684415.1 Moraxellaceae bacterium
CATTACGATGTGGTGTTCAATGCCGTGGCCGTGCGCAATGTCGCCAAATACTCACCGGCGCTGGTGCCCCCGCCCGCCGACTCGCGCCACGACTGGCAAATCATTCTCGAAATGGTCACGCGCCTGAATGCCCGTACGCCCTTCGAGCGCACACTCTGGCGTGGGCTGCAGGCCTATGTCGAAAAGCTGGGGCTGGAAGGCCTGCTGGACTGGGCTTTGCGCACCGGGCCTTACGGCGGCACTGCATTGATTACGCGGGCCGATCATCTGCTCACGGAATTCTTGTTTGCCGGCAAGTTGTATCAGGGCGCCAAGCGTTTGCTCGACGGCATGATGGGGCGTTGGCCCGGAGCCCGTGCGCTGCTGCGCTCCACGGCGCTGTTCAGTGGTGAAGCGCAAGGGCTCAGTCTCGATGTCTTGCATCAGCATCCTCACGGGCTCGATCTCGGTGCGCTCAAGCCGCTGTTGGCTGAACGCATTGCCACGGCGGACCGTGCGGTGCAGCTCGCAGCGCCGCTGTATGTGCGCGGCATGGAACGCCTGACGGTGCAGTTGGGGCGGCCGCCTGCCGCAGGCGAGCTGGTGCTCATCGGCCGGCGCCATGTGCGCAGCAATAATTCCTGGTTGCACAATTCGCATCGCCTGATAAAGGGCAAGAACCGCTGCACGGTCATGCTCAGCCCGGCCGATGCTGAACGTCTTGGCATTACCCACGAGGCAATGGTGGTGGTGCGTTCACGCGTGGGCGAAATCGTATTGCCAGCGGAAATCACCGACACATTGATGCCTGGCGTGGTCAGTGTGCCGCACGGCTTTGGCCATGATCGCAGTGGCGTCAAGCTGGCCACGGCGCAAAAAGCGCCCGGCGTCAGTCTGAATGACATCACGGATGAAACCCTGATCGACGAATTGGTCGGCACCGCCGTGCTCAATGGCATTCCGGTCGAGTTGCAACTGGCCGTGACGGCGCCGCTTGTGGAGGAAGAAGTGGTGCCTGCATGCGTGGAGTGAGTGCGCTGTTGCTGATGTCGGCGCTGGCTTCTGCATCTGCGTTTGCCAGCAATGGCGCTGCCGTGAGTGTGAAGATTGGTGGCGATGCGCGCTGGTTCGACTGGCGCGAGTTTCGCGATGGCGAGCAACTGCTCTCGGAAATGGGGCCGCAGGTGTTGCCGGCGGTGCGCACTGAAGTGGCTCTTGCGGATTTTTTTGCCGCGCTCGATGTGCAGTATGGCGGCGGTATTGCCTATTACGATGGGCAATTGCAAAACGGTACGCCCTATACCAGCATCGCCTGGGAGGCCGTGCTCGATGCCAACTGGATACTGGGGTGGCGCGAAGTCCGTGGTGAGGTGACCGTCGGCATGTTGCAGCGTGACTGGCGCCGTTTCATTGAAGGCGATGCGCAGGTGTCGTCAGCGGAAGAGCGTTACCGCTGGCGTATTGCCGTGATTGGCGGCGAATGGCGCGTGTGGCAAAGCCGCGATTGGGAGTGGCGTGTTTCCGCACAGTTCGGCCGGCCTTTTGAGCGCAAAGAAAAAGTTTATTTCGCCACCGGCGAAGATACGGTGACGCTGGAGCCGGGGCAGGGTAATTACGTTCGCATCGGCTTGCCGCTTTTCCCTTTGCAAAATCCGACGTTGCGTATCGAGCCGTATTATCAGCAGCAAGACTTGGCCCGCAGTGAAATCGTACCGATGACACAGAATGGTGTTTTTCTCGGCTATGGCGTTTTTCAGCCGGAGTCGGTGCGCCGTGAAGTGGGTTTGGCCTTGCGCTGGAATCTCTCGCTCTGATCGCTTGCTGGAAAATACCGATCATGCGTCGACAAGATCGGTGGGGACGGATTGTTTAGCGGTCAGTTATTGACCTTCCGTTTGCCCTGAGACTGCCGAACGGCATGCAAGTGTACAGAAGAGGGTTTTCAGCAAGCGGCTTGGGAGGCGCTGATTAATCCTGCTCGCTCTGAGCCTTGCATTTCTCTTTGTGCTCTTCCTCTGCGCCTTCCTCCGCTCTTGATCCCGGCTCCATTCAAAAGGTCACTCAAACGGTCACTCAGACGGCTATTTACAAGGCCACTTCCTGCGCTATTTGCCGCCATCTTGCTTTCTCGGTCCGTGCTTCTGCAGGGACAACCCCACTGGGCGGATGGCCGGATTTAACCGGACATTGTCCAGAGAAGTCCTGCGCTACCGCAGCCCCCTCCCTAGATTGTGACTCTGCGTCAGCTTGCGTCCACGAGGATGCATGCCGTGTTGGCCGCTGTGCTGGCGACGGGTCAAAACAACAAGCAACCGCTGAGGCGGAGAGGGGACAAGGAAATGAAAGCGTCATACAGGAAGTTGTCGGCACTGACGGCGGCACTGACCGCCATGGGTGTTTCGGGGATGGGTTTATCGGGAGCGGTCATGGCGGCGGCGCCTGCCGTCAGCCCGGCAGATTTGTCGTTCTACTCGGCACCATCTGCCGCGGGCCATGCCCAGGGGGCATTGCTGCGGCATCGTACTGCGGTGGTCAATCTGGGGGCGGGCGCACCGGCCGTGCAGGCCTGGAACGTGCTGTACCGGTCCACCGATGCGGTAGGTGTGTCGAATGTGGTCTCGGGAACGGTGATCGTGCCGGCCGCCGCTTGGGCGGGTAGCGGCGTGCGCCCGGTGATCGGTTATGCGGTGGGCACTCACGGGCTGGCACAGGGCTGTGCGCCATCACAGCAGCTTGCGCGCGGCACGGATTATGAGGCGGCGAATATTGCGGCGGCGCTACGCGCCGGCTATGCCGTGCTGGTCTCGGACAATCCGGGTTACACCACGGGTGATACCCCAAGCTATCTGGCCGGCGCCGCACAAGGGCGCGCCATGCTCGATATTTTCCGGGCAGCGACGCAGGTGCCGGGAGCTGGCATCAGTGCCAATGCCAAGGCGGCCATCTGGGGCTACTCACAGGGAGGGCAGACAGCCGCTTGGGCCGGCGAGATCAAGGAAGCCTATGCGCCCGGCCTGAATCTGGTCGGGGTGGCGGCCGGTGGCACACCGGCGGACTTCCCGCGCACGGCGAATTATCTGGAGGCCAGCACGGGCGCCTCTTTCCTGCTGCAGGCCGTGGTGGGTCTGGGTACGCAATACCCGGCACAGATTCCGGTCAATACGCTGGCCAATGCCAATGGTCTGGCCACGATTGCGCAGGCAAAAAACGAGTGCGTGTTCGAGTCGCTGTTCAACTACATGAACCGCAGCATTGCCGAATACACCGTCGGTAATCAGACGCTGCCGCAATTGCTGGCCATTCCGTCCATCAGTCAGACCTTGCTGGCGCAGAACCTGGGGGCCGGGAAAGTGCCGGTGCCGCTGTACCAGTATCACGGGCAGGCGGACGAGTTCATTCCGATTGATCAGCACGTGGCGCTGAAAAAGAAATATTGCAGCAAGTTTGCCAACACCACGTTTGCAGTATTCCCCAGCGAGCATATCGTGACGCAATTCCAGGCGGCGCCGCATGTGCTGTCTTGGGTGGCCGACCGCTTTGCGGGCAAAACTACACTGGGCACCTGCCTCACGCTGAAAGCAGAGCCAAAATCCACGGCCAATCCGGGCGGCGGCAATTTTGTGGTATCGCTGAAAAGCTGGCCGCTTGATGCAAGCATGGGCCTGAAAACACTGGGGCAGACGGTGCAGCTACCGGCCAGCTCCACCTTCACGGCCGATTCGGACATGACCGCCAAAACGCTGAACGGATCGCTGTCGATTCCCACCTTTACCACTGGCCTGAAAATTGTTGGCCTGCCAGCGGATGTAAAGCTGAAAGTGACGCCAGCAGCGCCCACCACCGGCACGGCATCGCTGGATAATCAGGGCATTCTGCAAGTGCGTGGTAATGCTTCCGTCAATATCGAAGTAGTGTCGGCGGGTGTTTCCATTCTGCAGATTCCGTTTGGCTGCCGTGTGTCCAGTCCGGTGCAACTGCCCGTCAATTTTGACGGCCCGGTGTCGTCGCTGGGCAATGGCAACCTGACGTTCACAGGAACCACGACCTTCCCGCAGATGACCGGTTGTGGTTTGTTCAACGGACTCTTCAGTACGCTGATGTCGGGCCCGGGCCAGACTTACAAGTTCACTGTGGCGCCACCGGCGCCGACTGTCTGGTAAGTGTTTGCCGTGTCTGGATGACCCCCATCGCCTTCCTTGTCAGCAAGGAAGGCGATGGGGTTTTTGTGGTTGTAACAATAATGAAAATGGCTCCATGGACGGCATGCCGTTCACGTAGCTTCAGGTCAAGACGGAAGCAGTCATGAGCAAAAAATCACTGATGTTGTTGGTCGTGGCAGTGTTGGCTGGTGCGGCGTTGTGGTGGTCGGCCGCGAGAGAAGATGAGCATCTGGCGGATGCCCGTCAGCCAAGCGACGAGCAGATGAGTGTTGGCACGGCAGCGGCAATGCCGGTGCTGGGCTCGGCGGATATTGCCGAAGGCCAGCGCGATGCCGCTGAGGCTGCCATCCGTGCGGTTGGCACAATTGCCGGCCCGGTAAAGCAGCGGCCTGCATTTGTATCCGCGATTGAATGGCAGATTTTGCAGGGTGTCGCCGCACAACATGCGCATCCCGAGGTAGAGCTGACACGTCTGGTTAATCATTTGCGCTTTTCCAAACAGTTAGAGCAGTGGCAGGCGCTGGCAGGTCAGGCGGATGCCGCCGTGCGGCCGATGCTGGCCGCACAATTGCTGGCCGACATTCCTGCGCGTGTGCAGGCCGACGAAATGACACCGGCAGATGCGCAGCAACTGCAGCAAGCCCTGCTCGCCGGACTGGTCAGCGACCCCAACGAGCGCCAGCGGCGGATAGCAGAAGAGGCACGACGGGTGGGGGTACAAGTAGCGATTGAAGCGTCGACCGGGTCGTCACAGTAGCCAGTCCGACCAGTGGCGCCGGAAGGCAATTGCCTGGGGTGTCGTGTGTGCGCAAAACTCCGTGCACGAGCGCTGTAGCGGCGGCAGACCTGCCGTCATGACTTCACAAGAAAAATAACCGCGGCTTGAGGTGTCCGATGGATATCGATACCGAATGCATTCCCTTGGGTCACATCCAGACCTATTTCGATTTGCGTAAAAGCATGGTGCCGGAAGCGGACTGGCTGCAAAAGCGCACCCAGATCGCAACGCGCAATCCGCATGAAATACTCGAAGCCATCATCGGCATCGATCAGCGTGATTTTTACCGCAACGCCAATATTGATTATCAGCCGGGTGACACGGGCTGCTTCATCAGCACGCGGCAATGTCTGGCGCTGATTGATCAGGCCGTGCGCGCGCTGGAAATGCCTTACCTCGGCTTGCCCATGGGCAATCTCATGACCATTTCCCATCATGGTATGGCCGGGCTAGCCGCCGTGACGCAGCCCACGTTATATGCCTGCCTGGAAACCATCCGGCGATTTTGTACCGAGCTTTTTCCGCCACTGGAAATGGATGGGCGCATAGAAGAAAACGAAGCCTGTTTTGTCATCAGCGAAAATATCTCGCTAGCGCCGTACTCGCATTTTTTCTTTGAGCTGAACATGGTCAGCTTTTACAACATATTCGTGCACCTCGTTGGTGGCGAGAAAAAATTGCGGCGTGTGGAGTTCAGTTATCCGGAGCCGGCCTGGGGGCATATTTACCGACGCTATTTCCAGTGTGAAGTGCGCTTCGGTCAGGCGGAAACCCGGCTGGTGGGGGATCCGGAATTAGCCTATTACGAGCTGCCACTGGCCAATCGGCTCATGGCCATGTCGGCCGAGAAAACCTTGTTCGAGAATATCCCCACTCGCGCGATCCGCTTGCTGCCGTTGCGCTTGCGCCATCTGCTGGTGCGCTATTACGGCGCATTTCCCTCGCTGGAAAATGCCGCCAGTGATCTGGGTATGAGCGGCCGCACCTTGCGCCGCAAGCTTGCCGAAGAAGGCACCACATACCAGCAGGAACTGGATGCGGTGCGCCAGAAGCTGGCCCATGAGTATTTTCTTCGTGGCGGCGAATCGGTCACCGAGCTGGCGCTCATGTTGGGTTTTGCCGATTCATCGGCGTTCGCCAAGGCCTTCCGCCGCTGGACGGGGGTTTCTCCCAGCGAGTATCAGGAGCGTCAGCACGCTTGAGGTATCAATTGCTGGGAAACTGACGGCGGCAGAGGCAGCTCATGATTGAGCAAAACGGCGAAAGCCCTGCCTTTCAGAAGTTACGCAAGCGCTGAAAACAAAAGACCCGGCATGTGCCGGGTCATTTGTTTTGACGCGACCGCTAATGATGCGCCGGTCAGTTTTTTGGCAGTGCCATCGTGTTCGGCAGTACGGCGGCCAGTGCACGGATGCGCGCATCCAGCGTGGCGCGGTCGTCGGCCGTCACGGTGATGTGGCCGATCTTGCGGCCATCGCGTTCGGCCTTGCCGTAAAAATGCAGATGCGCTTCGGGCTGCGCGAGCACGTCGGCACGGGCCGGATGCTGGCCGATGATGTTGAGCATCGCCGCCGGCCTCGGGCAGCGAGTGTCGCCCACCGGCAAGCCGGCAACGGCGCGCACATGGTTCTCGAATTGCGAGCAGGGCGCGCCTTCAATCGTCCAGTGACCGGAGTTGTGCACGCGCGGCGCGGTTTCGTTGGCGACGAGGCCGCTGGGCGTGTCGAACATTTCCAGCGTCATCACACCCACATGGCCCAGGTCTTTCATGATGTCGGTGATGTGACGTGCGGCCGAGGCCTGGGTGTCGGTGCTGATGTCGGGTGCGGGCGCCAGCGAGTGCGACAGGATGCCGTGATGATGCACGTTCTGTGTGAGCGGATAGCAACGTACGGCACCGGCCTGATCGCGCACGGCAATGATCGACAGCTCGCGGGTGAAGGACACAAAAGCTTCGGCCATCAGCGGCGCTTGTGCGCCGAGCGCGGCCCAGGCCGCCGGAATTTGCGCCGCTTCGCGCAGCACGAACTGGCCCTTACCGTCGTAACCCATGGTCACGGTCTTGATGACCAGTGGCAGGCCGATAGCGTCTGCCGCAGCACGCAAATCAGCTTCCGAGTGAATGGCGGCATGGCGTGCAGTGGGAATGCCGAGGCGGTCGAATAGTGCTTTTTCATTCAGGCGGTTTTGCGAAGTCGCCAGCGATTTCACACCCGGGAATACGGGTTTGCGTGCGGCAATGCGCTCGACCCATGCCGCCGGAATGTTTTCGAATTCGTAAGTGAACACATCCGCACTGTCGATGAATGCATCAAGACTGGCGGTGGAGTTGTTGTTGTCGCCGAAGACCGGCCCGAGGCGTGCAGACGGGCAGTCCGGCGTGCTTTCGTAAAACGAGAAGTCGAGATCCAGCGGAATGCCGGCCAGCGCCATCATGCGGCCAAGCTGTCCACCGCCGAGCACGCCGATGCGCAGCTTGCTCACCCCATCACTCCGGGGACGGGATGCGCGAGCACCTTGTCGGTTTGCTCGGTGCGGAATTTTTCGATCACAGCGAGAAACTCAGGATGCTTGCCGACGAGAATCTGCGTGGCGAGCAGCGCGGCATTGATGGCGCCCGCTTTGCCGATGGCCAGTGTGCCGACGGGCACACCGCCCGGCATCTGCACGATGGACAGTAGCGAGTCGAGGCCGTTCAGCGCCTGCGACTGCACCGGCACGCCGAGCACGGGCAGCGACGTCTTGGCGGCGCACATGCCGGGCAAATGGGCGGCGCCACCTGCACCGGCAATGATGACCTCAATGCCACGGCCACGGGCACTTTCGGCATAGCTGAACAGCTTGTCGGGGGTGCGGTGCGCAGACACGACTTCGGCTTCGAAAGGAACGCCGAGGGCGGTGAGGGTGTCTGCGGCGTGCTGCATCGTGGCCCAGTCCGACTGGGAACCCATGATGATGCCGACAAGTGCGGTCATGGCGGTGGCTCCGGCACCGTGGGGTGCCTTGGGAAAAGCGGGCTATTCTCCGCCTCCCGGCGCCGCTGTCAAACCCGGCTGTCCTGCCGTGTGGCACTGTGGCGGGCTTTGACGTGTTTCGTTGGCTCGGCTAGGGTGCGCGCCCCGACCCGATAGTCATGAGTGAGCCATGCACGAGCTTTCCGCCGCCGTTGTTTCCCTGACGGAGCGCCACGCCCAGGCGGCGTGCCGAATCGTCACCCATCCTTTGCATGTGGCCTGTGAGCTTGAGGTCCTGGCCTCGGCCGAAGGGCGCAGTGAAATCCGCTTTGCCGTCAACGCCTTTACCGGCAATGTCATCGGCACCCTGCATGGCGGCATTCTTTATGCGATGGCCGATGTGGCGGCGTTCATGGCGCTGCTCTCGGTGATTCCGGATGGCTTGCACGGCGTTACCGCCGACATTCAGGTCAGTGTGCTGCGCGCGGCCAAGGTGGGCGAGAAAGTGCTGGTGCGCGGCAAGGTGGATCGCATAGGCCGCACCTTGGCCAATATGCGTGTCGAAGCGTTGGTGGACTGCCCTGAAGGCGAGCGGCTTATCGGCACGGCCACCGTCGTCAAAAGTCTGATTCCGGCGCCGTATTGAAGGCATCTACCGCTGTAGTGGATGCGGTGGATTGCTGGCGTTGCTGTCTTGACAGACTGCTGAAAAACGCCGACCCCGGGCTTTTTCAGCCCGCGATTCCGGCACTCATCCGGAATCGCTCCACGCTGAAGCAATCACTCAAGGGTGATTGCTTCGCGACCCTGCCATCCCTGCCCGGGAAACAGCTTGCTGAAAAGCATTTTTCAGCAAGCTGTTAA
This sequence comes from Moraxellaceae bacterium, assembly GCA_030684415.1. Classification (GTDB taxonomy): domain Bacteria; phylum Pseudomonadota; class Gammaproteobacteria; order Pseudomonadales; family Moraxellaceae; genus UBA2031. Next base: position 8,736 of record JAUXNL010000355.1, read on the forward strand.
ACCTCACGTACCAGCAGATCAATGATCGCGGCGGCAATGCCGATGGCGACTGTCAGCAAAAACATGAGCCCCATGAACCGCCAGACGGGTTTCCAACTGTCTGGCATAGGCTCATGCTCGGGCTCTTGCTCGGGGGGAATCGTGGGTTGGGACATGGCGTTTCAGTTCCTGAACATGAAGTAGACGGCACCGACCAGGCAGAGCCCGGCCCAGACAAAATCCAGCTTGAACGGCTCCTTCATGTAAAACACCACAAAGGGCACGAACACCGAGAGGGTGATGACTTCCTGCAGGATTTTCAGTTGCGAGAGCGTCATCACACCATGGCCGATGCGGTTGGCCGGCACCATCAGAAGGTACTCGAAAAACGCGATTCCCCAACTGAACAGCACCGCATACAGCAAGGGCCGGTGGCCCATATGCTTGAGATGGGCATACCAGGCAAAGCTCATGAAGATATTCGAGGCCAGTAGCAGGCCGATGGTTTGCAGGTGGACGGGCATGAGGGCTCTCGCGGGGCGGACGGTGCGGCCTTGATGGTAGCCAAGCCTTGCGGTGACGTCAGCGACGGCATTTGCGAGAATCCGGGTTTTGGCAGCGGAGCGAGTGGCGCATGAAAGCCTTGTGGTTGCTGTTCTGGGATCTGTGCCGCCTGCGTCGTGGGCCGGAAGAAGTGCCGTATTCGCTGCCATTGCTGGCCGTAGTGGTGGCGCTGGATGTGGCGCTCAACCTGACCGGGCATGTGCTAGCGGCTCCCGATGCACTCATGCGTGGCGTGCAACTCACCCTGATGGGTCTGTTGCTGGAGATGCTGGTGCTGGCCAGCCTGCTCCGGTTCAAAGGCCTGCAGGAGCGTTTCGTGCAGTCTTTTACTGCCATCATCGGAGTTGATCTGCTGCTCAGTGTGCTGGCCTTATCGTTCACCTTGCTGAGTCTGGCGGTTGAGCCGAAGTCGCCCGTGATCGGTCTGGTGGTGATCGCGCAAATGCTGATTGTCGGCTGGAATCTGGCCTTGCGGGGTTTCATTTATCACCGTGCGCTCAATATCGGCTTACTGCAGGGCATCATGCTGTCGCTGGCCCTTTTCCTGTTGAATATTTTTCTTAGCGTGCAGCTCTTTCCGGGCTTGCTGCAAAAAAACGGATAATTCATGCATCTTCACATTCTGGGTATTTGTGGCACGTTCATGGGGTCGTTGGCGGTGCTGGCCAAGGAGCTGGGCTATCACGTCACCGGTTCTGACGCGAATGTCTATCCGCCCATGAGCACGCAACTCGAAGCACAGGGCATCACCCTAACGCAGGGTTATGACCCTGCCCAGCTCACACCGCGGCCTGATCTGGTGGTGATCGGCAATGCCATGTCGCGAGGCAATCCGGCGGTGGAGCATGTGCTCAATGAAGGCATTCCCTATACCTCCGGGCCCGCCTGGCTAGCGCAGCATGTCTTGCAGGGCCGTCATGTGATTGGCGTGGCGGGTACGCATGGCAAGACCACCACCACGACCATGGTGGCCTGGGTGCTCGAGCAGGCGGGGCTTAATCCGGGCTTTCTCATCGGCGGCGTGCCCAACGGTTTTGCCGCCAGCGCACGTCTGGGCGGCGGTGAGTTTTTTGTGGTGGAAGCTGATGAGTACGATTCGGCTTTTTTCGACAAGCGTTCGAAATTCATCCACTACGCGCCGCGCACGGCCATTTTGAACAATCTTGAATTTGATCACGCCGACATTTTCGACAATCTCGATGCCATCAAAAAGCAGTTCCACCATCTGGTGCGTACCGTGCCGGGGCGTGGTTGCATCATCGTGCCGGCGGACGACGCTAACCTGGCTGATGTGCTGACCAAGGGCGCGTGGACGCCGGTGGAAAAATACTCGGTGGATACGGCAGTGGATGGCGCCCGTTGGCGCGCGGAACTGCTCAGTGCCGACGGCTCTGCTTTTGCCGTATTTCTCGATGAAGTGAAGCAAGGTGAGGTGTGCTGGACAATGACGGGCCGGCATAGCGTCAACAATGGCGTGGTCGCCATCATGGCGGCCGCCGATTGTGGCGTTTCAGCGAGCACGGCCTGCGCGGCGTTGTCGGCTTTTCCGGGCGTGAAGCGGCGTATGGAAGTCGTGGGCGTGGCGCGTGGCGTGACCGTCTATGACGACTTTGCGCATCACCCGACCGCGATTGCGACCACGCTGGAAGGCCTGCGCCAGAAAGTCGGCGCGGCGCGTATTGTGGCGGTGATCGAGCCACGGTCGAACACCATGCGTCTGGGGGCACACAAGGACAATCTGGCGCCCTCCGTGGCGGCGGCCGATCTGGTGCTCTGGTATCAGCCAGAGGGCTTGAACTGGGATCTGGGGCCGGTGATTGCCGCCAGCCCCGTGTCAGCGCTGGTGCTCAATTCCATCGACGCGATCATCGAAAAAATCGTTGCCGAAGTGCAGCCGGGTGATCAGGTGCTGATCATGAGCAATGGCGGCTTTGGCGGTATTCACCGCAAGTTGGTGCAGGCGCTGTCGGCCTGAGTGCTAACAGTTTGCTGAAAAAGTGAGGGATGGGAGTTTTTCAGCAAGCTGCTAAAGATGCTTTGCATAACCCTGCTCTCCCTGAGTCAGTCGAAGGGCAGGCAAGTGCACGGAAAGGGCTTGTCAGCAGGCTTTTAGTCTCCGCCCTGACTTTCCATTAAAAACCCCGGCAATGCCGGGGTTTTTAATGGAAAGATGGAATGCACTGATAGTCGACATGCTTTGTGTCAGCAGCGTGTTTTACGACGACAGTGAAGTGGCATGGCACCCGTACGGCTTACTCCACCCGATCCTGTGGCTTGTGCAGTTGTACCGGCGCTGGCAAGTGCTTGCGCATGCGGATATTGAGCATTTCCACCAGCAGCGAAAACGCCATCGCGAAATATACATAGCCCTTCGAGACATGCTGGCCAAAGCCTTCCGCAATCAACAGCGTGCCGACCAGCACCAGGAAAGACAGCGCCAGCACCTTGATTGAAGGATGGGCATCGACAAAGTCACCGATGGATTTGGCGGCAAACATCATCACACCAACGGAAATGATGATGGCAATCACCATCACTGGCACATGCTTGGCCAGGCCAACCGCGGTGATGACCGAGTCCAGCGAAAACACGATGTCGATAACGGCAATCTGCGCCACGATGCTCCAGAACGCCGCACTGCCAGGACTCATCGACGGAGCGCCGGCATCTCCATGGCCTTCAAGACTGTCAAAGATTTCCGTCGCGCTTTTCCACAGCAGGAACAGGCCGCCACCAATCAGGATGAGATCGCGGCCGCTGACCGTATGACTCAGTACCGTGAAGAACGGTTGCGTCAAGCCCATGACCCATGCCAGTGAGAGCAGCAGCAAAATACGTGTGACCATGGCGAGCGCCAGACCGAACTGACGTGTGCGCTGGCGCTGCTCAGGGGGTACGCGGTTCACCAGAATGGTGAGGAAAATGATGTTGTCGATGCCCAGCACGATTTCGAGCAGGGTGAGGGTGGCGAGCGCCATCCAGGCTTGCGGGTCTGCAATCCATTCAAACATCTGAGGGCTCCGGAAGGGGCGTTAT
>JAUXNL010000356.1 GCA_030684415.1 Moraxellaceae bacterium
GCGCCGCCAGATCGTTGCAGACCTTTTTCATGGCGCCGAGGTTTTCCTCGTTACTGAGGTCTTGCGTGAAAGAGCGATCCAGCTTGATGTGGGATACCGAGACATGCTTCAGCGTATTAAGCGGATTCAGTGATGTCCCGAAATGGCTGATGGACACCAGACAGCCTGCCTGTGTCAGCGCTTCGCTCTGGTCTTTGGCAGCCTTCAGGTAGGTCACGATATCGCTTTCGGCGAATTGCAGTACCAGCGGGCTGCCTTTGGGGTCGATAGCCTTGGAGAGCTTGCTGATCCAGGCGGGCAGCGACGTGTCTTGCAGCGACTCGGCCGTGAGGTTGATCAGCATCCGTGTATTCGGAGCTTTCTTGGTGTGTTCCTTGAGCTGTTTGGCCGCATTCAGCATGACCCAGCGATCAATCTTGGAGCCCATTTGTGTGCGTTGAGCGACCGGCATGAAGTCATCCGGCGTCATCATTTTGCCGTCCGGCAGGGGCAGGCGGACAAAGACCTCATAGAACTCGCCACCTTCACTCATGACATCCACCAGCGGCTGGTAGAGGAGCTTGAAGCGGCTGTTCTCCAGAGCATCATGCAGCAGCTCGATCATGGCGGAGTCAGAGCTGCCGGCTTGTTCTGCAGCATTGAACACTTCCACGCCATTGCCCTGCCGGGTGAGCTTGACCTTGTCGGCAGCGCCGATGGCGCGGCCGAGCATGTCGGTAGGCTCCGGCGAGGTTTCACCAATCATGGCCACCCCGATGCTGAGGCTGGTCTGCTGGGTTTTTCCGCCGGGCAGCTCGATCAGTTTGTCATGCACTTCTTTGCACAGTGCCTCGGCCTCGCTGCGGGCTTTGTCGGGGTCGAGACTGGGCACCAGCACAGTGAAAGCACCATCGCCAAAGCGCGCGGTATGAGCGGCGCTGAAGTGGCGGCCAATCATGCCGGCAACGGTTTTGACCACCGTGTCGAGGCCGGCGAGGCCGACGGCCGTATTGATGGCGGTGCTGTTGTCGATGGAGAGATAGAAGAGCGCGAAACGTGACTTGTCCCGACGTGCCTTATGCACGGCATCGGCCAGACTGCCCTCAAAACGGATGCGATTGGCGAGCCCCGTCAGCGGGTCGATGCTGGTCGCTTCTTTCAGCTTTTCGGCAAGCTCGGCGGCTTGGCCATCGTCACGGCGAATGATGATTTGCGTGCAGGGTTCGCCGTCATAACTGGCGGCGGAAAGCTGCATCATCGCGTCAATCTTGCTGCTGTCAGCTTTCAGGCCATGGAAGCGCAAATCAGCAGAAATGCTTTCGCCTTTGCTGTAGGCGCGCAGGTAATCCTTGAAGTTGCCAAGGTCTTCCTTGGCCACCAGGTCGACCACGGGCAGGCCTTCGAGGTCCTCAGCGCTCTCGTAGCCAAAAAGCTCGGCATAGGCGAGGTTGGCATAGATATGCATGCCATCGTGCACGTAAGAAATGGCATCACGGGAATTGTCGAGCAGCAGTTCGCAGCGCTTTTCGGTTTCGGCGAGCGTGGCCTCGACTTTGCGGCGGACACGGCGCGTCTGCAGGCTGGCCAACTCGCGTTTGACGGCATAGACCAGATGTTTATGGGCATCAAAGGGAATGGCGTCGACGGCGCCGGCCTGCAGGCTTTCGATGACCATTTCGGCATCGTATTTTTCCAGCATGACAATGCAGGGGATGTCTTTGTCTTGCTTGCGGATGTGCCCGATGGCCGTGTCGTACGAGGTTTCGTTGGTGATTTCGCCGGCCAGCAAAATGTCCCAACTGCCTTCTTTCAGCGCATCCAGCAGGCCGTCTTCATCGGCAATCAGCTCGGGACGTGTGGCGATTCCGGCGTTTTTCAGCGCATTGATGATTTGTTCGGTATTGTCCTGCGACTGATGCAACACCAGCAGGCGGACGGTCTCGTTCTTCGGGGCCATGCGCGAGGGACTTCCTGAATGTTAGGCGGTTGGCAGGGGAGCCATTCTGGCCCCCTGCGCTGTTTTTTCAAGCACCAAATGTCTGCTTGTGCAGTTGCGTGGCAGGCGTCCGGTCCTGCCCGTGTGGATCAAAGACTGGCCCAGATCGAATCGAAGTCCTCGTCGTCCTGCGCCGCCGGGGTGCTCGTCTCTTCGGTTTCGTTGGGGCGGCGCGCAAGCGTGAACTCGAACTGGCAGAAGCTCTGCGTTGCGCTGACCTGCTGTGCGAGGTGGGCTTTGACTTCTTCGCCGTCCAGATTCAACACGACCTTGTAGCCGGAGCGGAAGGTCAGCGCGGGGGTGATCAGGGTGGCGGGCCGGTTGATGGCCTTGAGCTCGGGCAGGAGCAGGGTGCGCATGTATTCGGTGGCTTCGCCGGTCTTCTTGATGACACGTGCGCCGCAGGGTCGGGCTTTGGGTGCCAGCACTTCAATACCAAGCTGCGCTCCGTGGCCAGGTAACTGCTTGACCCAGCGGATGACGCCGATGCTCCATATTTCCTGACCGTCTTCACGTAGTCCCAGTATCTCGCCGGCCTTGACGCTGGCCGGGACTTCGCCGGCCCATTCGATACAGTAGCCACCGGGGCTGATGTTCACGATCTGGCATTTGTGCGTGTCGTAGCGCGATGGGCCGTCGTTTTTGTCCTGGAAATTGAGGTTGTATTCGCCGCGCTCGTCATCGAGTTTGTCGACGTTGCCGAAGGCCATGGACCACACATCTTTACCGGTGCGGTCATCGGGGCGCTCGGCGGTGATCGGACGGGGTTTCAGAAAAGGATTGTCGGCGTCCTGAATCATGAAGCGGCCTTGCGCGCCCTGCATCATGGTCTCGAAGTCCTGGCGACCGGCGAGAAAGTAGTGCGTGGCGGTGAGGCCCAGGCTGGCCTCCAGCGTTCCGTCGTGAGAGGTGCGCGAGAAGCTGCGCTCGCTCAACTCGCTCCAGGCATGAATCAGATGCTGCAAGAGTGCCGGGCTGAGGGCGGACTCGCCATGTGCTTTGGGGTTGCCGAGCTGGGCCTGCTTGAGCAGTTCGGTCAGGCGCTCGACCAGTGCGGACGGATCAATCGCACGGACATGCGCGGCCATGCCGGGCTCGGCGAGTGTGCGGTACGTCGGGGGAGCATCTTTCGCCAGATCGAAGACGAACAGTTCGCCCGGCCCGCCCAGTTGACGCAGCTTGATTAACGGCGCCCACAGCTCACTCAACTGGTTGACCTGAGCGATTTCACTCTGGCGCAGCTTGTTGGGTTTGCAGGTGGCGAGCAGAAGCGCGCGGATATAGGCCTCTTCCACCGAGGACTTTTCCGGCTGACGGCTTTCGGCGTCGGTCAGTTTGGCGGTGTTGAGCTGGTTTTCGGCACACACCAGATAAAGCGTGTGCAACTCGAGCCAGAGCCGTGGCGGTGTGTTCAGGTAGAGCTGGGTCGAGCGCAGCAAATTACCGGTGAGCTCAATGATGGCGTGATGGGCGGCGACCGCCATCAGGCGTGCAGTGTCGTTGTCACGCTTGCGGACCACTTTGTCCAGCGCGGCCAGCGTGACGAGTTTGTAGCCGACGGCAAGATGGCTCTGCATGGTCTGCGCCAAGGTGGCGACCTTGGTCGCACGGTCTGGCAGCATCACCGACTGGTTCAGATAATGCTTGGCCAGCGAATTGCTGACCGCATGCACGGTCGGGCGCAGGATTTCGAGCAACTCGAAGCGTCCGGCCGCATCGATGTCGAGCCGGTTGAGCTCTTGCAGCGTCTGGAAAACCTGACGTGAGGTTTCGCCGACATTGATCATCGGCAAGGCAGCCACCCACTCCTTCAGTTTTTTCGGCTGATGGCTGACCAGGCTTAACCGGTTAAGGTCCTGGGCTGGAAGACGTTGGCGCAGGGGTTCAGCACTGCTGACCATGGACACAATCCCGTGTGTTGTTATTTGGTCTGCCCGGGTGCGGCTCTGCCGTCTGATGTCCGGGTGCGTTCACAGGAATAACTGTAGGCATTTTTATCCATGCTTGTGCTCCGGGGCAACCCGCCCGTCAAAATTAGCCGACGCTGGCGGCTTTTATAGCGCCCACCTGCGATGCCGACACCGGAAACCATTCATTCACACAGCTTTCGGGAGCCATTGTCCCCCGCGCCCAGGGTGGTGACGACGGCCTCATCTGCTTGGCGTTACGGCTCCGCGAGCGCAGCGCTCGTCGAGGAAGCTCCGTGACACCTGACCAATTCCTGTTCCGGATATTGCGCCGGAGGCTGAGAATCAGCAAGAATGACGCGTCATTCCGCTTTGGGCTCCGTCATGTTGAATCGTCCTGGCCGCGAACAGCGCGCTGAGCAGAAGCGCGAGCGCATTCTCGAAGAGGCGCTGACCGTATTTGCCGAAAAGGGCTACCACGGCGCCAACATCTCTGATATCGCCCAGCGCCTGAGCATGGGCCATGGCACTTTTTATCGCTACTTCCGCAACAAGCATGACATCTTTATCGAGCTGATCGGCCAGGTCATGGGTCAGTTGGCGGTTGTCGTGACCGAGCAGAATCCGGACAAGGCACATTCGGTAGAGGACTATCGCTCCCAGCTTCAGGGGATTGGCGAGACGTTCATGCGCCTGCACTGGCAAGACCCGCGCATCGCACGCCTGGTGTTTTATGAGGCGCTTGGCGCTGGTGAGGAGGTGCGGCAGACGCTAGAGCGGATGAATGAGCTGACCGCGCTGGCGACGGAGGCCTATCTTCGTAATGGGGTGGAGAAAGGCTATATCCGTGCCGATCTTGATGTGCCCGTGGCAGCACGGGCACTGATGGCCATGGTCTTCGAAGCCTGTCGACAGGTGGTGCGCGAACCGGATCCGGCAGTGGCCAGCCAACGTTGGTCTGCCACCATCATCGGTCTGATTCTGGGCGGCATTACTGGCAAGTAGGCCGGCGCCTGTGTTTATTCCTTGGTATGAAAAGCACGCTGTTGCGGGACGCAGGCTGTGCTAGTGCCGGTATGACTGTGGCCCGCCATCGGCGCCGTGTTGCGTTCGGCTAGCGGCATCTGCTGGTTCAAGGCTTGTTGGCGATACAGTGCTCAAGAAACAGGCGTAGCCCTTCCGTACGGTATTTCTGCTGGTGCACCAGCAGGAAGAGATCGCGGGACAAATCGAGAAAGGGCGTGTTCAGCGGGACGACTCGTCCCTGTGCAAACGCCTCTTCCAGTGTCCGTCGTGATGCGCAGCCGATTCCGAGGCCGGTTTCTACCACGCGCCGTATCGCTTCACTATGGCCGAATTCCATCAGCAGGTTGATGCGCGGCACGCGGCCGAGCACCGCATTGTCGAAGATCTCGCGGGTGCCGGAGCCAGGCTCGCGCAGAATCCAGTCGGCGCCGGCCAGATCATCGGGCGTCAGAGTGGCGGCCTGCGCAAGCGCATGGTCGCGGGCGGCAAAAATCACCAGTTCGTCACGACACCAGGGCAGGGCGTCAATATCGGGCTCATGGCAGAAGCCCTCGATAAAGCCTGCGTCAATCCGGAAGTCCTTGAGGGCCTGGATGACATGCCGCGTATTGGTGACATCAAGCGCCACATGCGCGCCCGGATGCTGACGCATGAAGCTGCCGATCAGCCCCGGTAGCAGATAATTGCCAATCGTCAGGCTGGCTCCGATGCGAAGCTGGCCGATCAGGCCGCTGCCTTCACCCGCCAGCGCCTCGATTTCAGCCACCCGGGACACCGCCTCGAGCACGCGCGGCAGCAGACGGTGGCCGGCGTCATTCAGTTGCAGGCGCTTGCCCACGCGGTCGAAGAGTTTGCGCCCGAGCTGGGTCTCGAAGTCGGCCAGTGACATGCTGGTCGCGCTCTGGGTGATGTTCAAGGTTTCCGAAGCGCGGGTCACATTGCCTGAGCGGGCCACGGCGATAAAGACTTCCATCTGCTTGAGGGTGATTCTCATCTCGGCTCCATCAGGAATGCTGATAAGCGAACCATAGCAGGCTGCTCGCCAGATGGCTGCCCGAGTCTGTGCCTGTTTCTCTGTGCCACCGGGCGGAAAGCTCTTCAGGACTGTTGCTCGCGCAGCAAGAACTTCTGCCGGAAGGACTTTCAGACCGCTGAATGCTGTGATGCAGTGCACATAATCGAGTAAATTCATGTGGCGAGGTGCATGGAGGGCACTTGGGCTGGCTTCGTCAGTCGTCGCGGGTACTCCCTACTCATACTCCACCACTGCTGTTGCTTGCATGATGTCATCGTCAAACACCACTGCTGCCCCCCCGTCGTCACGCACTGGCCAGACCTGTGTGCTCGTGATCGACGATTCGCCGGAAGACATGGCGCTGCTGACTGAGTATTTGCGGGGAGCACGCCTGCGCATCGCGGTCGCCTTTGACGGCCGTGAAGGCTATCAGAAGGCAACAGTCATGCTGCCGGAGCTGATCCTGATGGATGTCCGTATGCCGCGAACCGATGGTTTTGCGGCATGCCGCCTGCTCAAGGCCGATCCGCGCACACGTGATATCCCCGTGATCTTCCTTTCGGGTTGTAATGAGCTGGATGACCGTTTGCAGGGCTTGCGTCTCGGCGCGGTGGATTACATCAGCAAGCCCTTTGCGCCCGAAGAGGTGATGGCGCGCGTGCACATCCATCTGGATTTACGCCGCCGCGTACTCACCGCTCCTGCGGCCGAAGACGGTAATGCCGGAACCCCGGAGAGCGAATCCTCCGAGTATTCGACGCCAGTACGGGCGGCAATGGCCATCCTGCTGCATGACATCGGCCGGCCGCCTTCTTTGCCGGAGCTGGCGCATCAGGTCGGCACGAACGAACGCCGGTTGACCGAGTTGTTTCGCGAAGCGACCGGCATGCCCGTGTTTGCCTGGTTACGTGAAGAGCGCTTTCTGGTGGCCTGCCGCCTGTTGGCTGAAAGCGCGCTCGATATCCAGCAGATTGCTGATCACGTCGGTTACGGCAGTGCAGGCAATTTCACCACCATGTTCCGTGACCGATTGGGTGTAACGCCGCGTGATTACCGGCAGGCCCAGCGTGAGCGCCGGAATGGCACCGAATGAAAGAGTCTCTCCGGTGGCGCTGGCTTGGCATGATTCCGCTTCTGTTGCTTGCACTGACGGCGCGAGCCGATCATGGCAGCCTGCAGGTGCCGTCATTGCCGCTGCTGGAAT
>JAUXNL010000279.1 GCA_030684415.1 Moraxellaceae bacterium
ATCCTCCGCATGGCCGCCATACTCCATGACGTGGGCAAGGTGGCGATTTCCGACGCGATCCTGAAAAAACCGGGGAGGCTCGATGACGCGGAACGCGAGGCCATGAAACAGCACACCATCATGGGCGCGCGGCTTTTTTCCGATAAATATTCGGAGTTCGATGAGGCGGCCGCGGTGGTGGCGCTCAGCCACCATGAGAAGTGGGACGGCACCGGCTATCCGGGCAATGTCAATCCCGCTGACGGCAAAGCGCTGCCCGGGTATGAGAACAGCGACGGAACGCCGCGGCCCAGGAAGGGGGAGGATATCCCCGTGTTCGGCAGACTCGTCGCCCTTGCCGACGTGTACGACGCCCTCGGTTCGCGCAGAGTCTATAAGGAGCGATGGGACGAGGCGCGGGTCCTTGAGGAGCTGAAGGCCTGTTCCGGCACGCATTTCGATCCTGAAATGGTCGAGACGTTCTTCTCCTGCATTGAGACGATCCGCAGCATCAACGATCGGTATCCTGACCATTAGGCGCCTGAAGATTACTGATTGAGACAGGATTGACAGGATCAACAGGATGAGTGGTAGGTAAATCCGATCTTATCCCGTGCCTCCCGTCAAAAAACATTTTTAGTTCCGGCCCGTCGGTCTGGTCCGTCAACTCCTCACATGAAAAAACGCAAGCCTCCTGAACAAGCTCAACCGAATTTTAAGCACAATCCCTTCAAGTCATTGAAGAGTTTTGCGCCGACCCCAACCGCAAAAACACACACGACCCCCCCGGTGCGCAAGAAGACGGACAGCAACGATGAAGACGAAGCCTCGCTCTTTCTTCGCGCAGCCGAGGGCGCGAAGAGATTTGACCGTGCTCCTGATGCGCCCCTTGTTTCCGCCACTATGCAGGCCCCGGAAAAAACCGAGGTCAACGCGCCGGAAGACAGTCGGCTTTTTCTCGCCGCCATGCGGAAGATCGAAACGACCTTCCGCGACCCCCTCCCTGAGCGAGAGCTTGAGGAACAATCGCGCCGGTCCTCGACGAGCAGGATGCGGCAGCTGAAACGCGGCACGATCCGCATCAGCCAGGAGCTTGACCTTCACGGTTTTCTCAAGGACGAAGCCCTTGCGCGGCTTGAACGGTTTGTTGCCGACGCCCGCGGCCGCGGGCAGCAGGCGGTACTCGTGATCACCGGGAAGGGCATCAACTCACCTGAAGGGCCGGTATTGCAAGGGGCTGTGGCCGAGTGGCTGAGGGAAAAAGGGAAGGGGCTGGTTGCGGAGTTTTCTCCGGCGCCGCGCGAACTGGGCGGGAGCGGGGCCTTTGTGGTGTTCTTGAAGAAGTGAGGATAAGGCGGTGGATAAAACCCCGCGGAGAACCGATACGCTCAAAAGCGAGTCAAAGACCCAGGGGGCTCGAACCCGCGACCTTCCCGACCTGTCGGGACGTTCTAACGTTGGATTGTATGTATTATATGGCGGGGCGGACGGGGCTCGAACCCGCGACCTCCTGCGTGACAGGCAGGCGTTCTAACCAGCTGAACTTCCACCCCATGGTAAATGCTGTAAAGTACGGAGTACGGAGTTCAAAGTGAAAGCAAAGATTCGTTCGTACTCTGTACTTTGTACTCTGTACTGTTTATTATTATGGTAGGCGGAACAGGGATCGAACCTGTGACCCCAGCCTTGTAAGGGCTGTGCTCTCCCAGCTGAGCTACCCGCCCATAAAAAACAGTGA
>JAUXNL010000400.1 GCA_030684415.1 Moraxellaceae bacterium
ACCGGCCGCTTTCGAAGATGGCCCGGGCCTTTGTGAACACGCTGAAGGCCGACATCCAGGACCAGCAGCAGGCGCAGATCCCCGGATAGTCGCCAGCCTTCCGTCTGAGGATTTCGCGCGCTGCGATGTTGCGACGCTCGGAGCCAAGCATGGCCTTGGCGCCAAGGTGAACCATCGTCGCCCCGTCGCCCGACCCCCCTTGTCTTGGCGATCCATCAGCTGATCCGTCGGCTGAGACCTCTCACGGGGCTGCCAGCGACGCACTCAGCTCTTGTCCGCAGGTCTCGCCGTCAACAGGGGGACAATGAGTTGGCTCGCAGTCTCCCCGCCGACCATCAGTCGGTGACGCCCGCTGTTTCGCAGCCTTTTGTGCTGACAATTGGGATTGGCGATAATGTCCCGGCCGGAGACGATCAGGCAGAGCGCTGATCCCGCCTCGAAGGCCATGCCGGCGGGCAGTATTTCCATGTCGAGACGGTAGACTGGGCCGGCCTGAAGAGGCGCTGGGGCGGCATGCGAGAGCACCGGACGCCAAGGCCGCGATCGGATCGGGTCGAGCGCACGATGCGACGCCCGTAGCCACCCATGCGCCATCAACTCATCACGTTTGAGGAAGTTGTAGACCGGAACGCGTCGTCCCTGAGGATCTTCTTTGCAGATTCCCAAGAACAGATCCGCGTCCTCTCCCTGGTCAATCTGAAAAAAGAGGATGGCCTGCATGGGGCCGCAGAGCTGTGCGTCACCCAAAAAGCGATACCTGAACACCACCTGCTCATCGCTGTCTGAGCGCCAGCTGATTTGAGCGGCGACGGGGGGCGGCTGGGCATGGAGGTGCTCATCCTCACCCATATAGAGGGAGGTCATGCGAGCTTGCGGCAAGGGCCAATCGGCCGCTTGGAACTCGGTGAACCGGTCGCGGTCTTGCAAGATTTCCACCCGAACAGGCGCCGGATTTGCAACCACCGGCCCTGTCGCTTTCAGGTGGCGGGTGAGGAACGCTTCCTGCGCCGCCAAGGCTTCGGGGCTATAGGCGACGGTCCATTCATGGCGGCCGTGGGTGAACAGCTCCTTGTGGATGGAACTGATCTCATCCCAAGCGAAAAATGCGCCGCGGGAGTGAATGCCCTGTGCAGACCAGCTGCCACATAGCAGGGCGGGGGCTATGATCCGCGTCAGATCGATCCGCGGCAGGGCCATTCGGTCTATGGCCGGCGCGAAATGCTGCGTGAGAGCTAGGCCCGTCAGAGCGCGCGCTGGCAATGGGAGATGTGAATACCACGGGTCAGCCGCCGAGAACTCCGGCGGATCATCTGACCCCGGCGGGGCGGCGTTCTGATCCCCCCTTAGCCACCACCCCACGAAACCGGTTTCCGGTATGCCGCCATGGAACATGAGGTCGCGGTAGACATCATTGAACCCCTCCCATGGCGCCATGGCGGCGAGCGCCTCAGGCTGGCGTTCGGCCACGAACCACTGCGCCACCGCCAGATAGGAGACGCCCATGGTGGCCACCCGGCCGTTGCACCACGGCTGGCGCGACGCCCAGGCGAGCACCTCGCAGTAGTCACTTATCGTGCGGTCTCCCAACGGATCGAGCTTGCCCTCTGAGGCGCCAGACCCGCGACCATCCACATGGATCACGGCGAACCCGCGCGGCGCCCAGTGCCCAGGATCTGGGGCCTCAAACGGCGTGGCCTCGCTCACCCGCAGCCGGCCAAAGTCCAGGCCAACAGAGCGGAAGAGCGGCGCTCGTCCGCA
>JAUXNL010000401.1 GCA_030684415.1 Moraxellaceae bacterium
CTGCCCATACTCGGGGGGTCACGGGTCTCGCTTTTGCTGTGCAGCCCAATAACAACAACACACCTCAATAAAGAGGGTCTGCATCATGCGCCATCCCCTAGCGGCCAGCCTTGCGCTGGCATTCAGCCTCTTCCTTACCGCCTGTGGCGACGACAACAGCACATCCTCGTCTGGCGGTGGCACGCCACCCGTAGCGGCGACAGTCAGCAGTGCCGTCGTCAAAGGGGTGATTGACGGCGCGGTGGTCACCGCCTGGCAATGGCGCGATGGCAACAATGTGCAACTGGCGCAGGCGCCGACCAATGCCGTTGGCGATTTTGCCCTCAGCCTGCCGGCGGGAACGACCGGTGTCATCCGGCTCTCGCTGGACCTGGGCGACGATGGTCAGGCGTTGATGCGCTGTGATGCGGACGCCGGCTGTAACGGTGTGCTCTTTGGCGAATGGGAGACGATTACCGAGGCGCCGGGCCTGATGAGCTGGGCTGAAGTAGCGGCCGACGGTACGGTGGTGGTCATGCCCATGACGCCGCTCAGCACGCTGGTGGTGCGCTATGCCGAGGCCTTGAGTGGCGGTGGTCTCGATCGTTTTGCGCTTTCGTTCGCGCGTCAGCGTCTGGCGCTGCTGTTGGGGATGACCGCTGATTCCTTGCTGGCGCGTCCGGGCGATGTCACCAGTGCTACCTGGGTGTCCTCGACAGATGCCTCCGGCCTGCAAGTGGCGCTGCTGAGTGCTGGCTTTGCCGAGATGGCGGCCGGGCAGGGGAGCAGCGTCAATGCCCTGATCGACGATTATGTGCAGAGCTTTCTCGACAACAACGGTCGTCTGATGCAGGCCGCTGACGGCGCCCCCTCCATCGGCCACCTGCTGGCAGCGGCACGCGCCGTCGCGCAACGTTTGTCCTCCACGGATGCCAGAACGTTGGTTGCTGATTGGCAGGCCAGGATCGACGGTTTGGAGGCATGGGCGCTTAACACGCTGCCAATGGTCGGCTTTGACAGCAATGCCTGGCTGGACGCCATGGGGCCCTTGGGCGCCGATGTGCGCACCGTGCTGGCAGACTCCGGTGCATCGAGTGTCGAGCAACTGCTCTTTGCTGAGCTCAACCAGTTCGGCTGGTTGCTGAGCAGTGACAGTCTGGCGCTGGTGCAAGCGACACTTGGCCTTGTCGAAAACGTGATTGCTGGCATGACCCAGTTAGAGCTTGCCGTAGTGTTTCCGATTCCCGCCGATGGTGTTCTGCTTCATGACAGTGAGGATTACACCGTTCGCTTGAAGCCGGCCGCAGTGGAGGATGGTGTTGCGTTACTTCCCCGCCTGCTGGTGCAAGGCTCGCGCTTTGGTCTGGATATCGATCTGGTCATTTCTCTCACTGCGCTGAGCAAGGGCAGTGCTGACAAGATGTTTGTCTTTGGCGCCAAGGGCACGCTGTCGAACGAGCGTGTCAGTGCGGTGATTGACGGCACCCTGAAAATTGATCCCAAAGATACCGACCTTAACTCGCTGCTGGGGGCATTGGCCGGCTTGATGAGCGGCAGTGGCGATCTCTCGGCGCTGAAGGCAGTAGTGGCCGGCATTCTGCGCGATGGGCATGGTGTGTTCACCGTGGAGGGCGCGGCCGGTCTGACCCGTCTCGATAATGGCAGCACGCTTTCTGCGCAAGGACTGGCCCATATCGATGTTGACATGAACGGCAATGCCGGCGGCATCAAGCTCGGCGGTGCGATCACTCATGGTGCGCTGGTGCTGCCAAACGGTGACCGCTTCGCGATACGCAGCGGTACGGCGGACAAGCTCACCTTTGCCATGGTTGATGATGGCAGCTTCACGGCGCGTTTCGCGGCAACCGTGCTCACGGTTCCCGAGGCGGTGGTGACCGCATCGGGCAAGCTGACGGACCTGGGCGTGCTGGCCAGTCATGCGCGTGATGCCATACTGGCCGAGTTGGAAAGTGAGGAGCTGGATCTGGCGCGCTTGCTGGCTTCGCTGCTCGACTTTGATTTCGGTGGCATGCACCTCACGGTGGATGGTCAGGCCGTGGTGGGCGCCTGGGGCAAGACGTATCGGCTCTCACTCAATGACGGCACGCTGAAAATCCTTCAGCCCAACAGCACCACCGATATCGCCTTGCAGTTGGTGTTGGGCGCGTCGGGTCTGCAAGTGTCGGCGGGGGATCGCTGGATGCATATCGGACTTGATTGGGACAATCTGGCATTGCTGATTGCCGACCAGAGTGGTGGTGAGCACCGTATCGAGTTTGGCGGGCGGTTGCTGGCGGCCAAATAAGAGCGGGTTTTGTTGTTCTTGTTGTTGCTGATGTAGATGTTGTTGCGCGCAAGGCCCCGCTTCGGCGGGGCCTTTTTTATGGCCAACGATGTGTGGATTCTCGCGTGAGAGTCTGCCTTTCTGCCAGCGGCGACTTGGCGTGCCAGTCGGCCCCGGCTATAGTCGCCGGCTTCCATTGCGACACGGTTTTTTCCGTCGCCTGCAGGTTCCGGCATCATGCCGGGCGACGCCGCAACAGATGGCCCGTACGCCATCCGCCGGCTGGAACATCTGCGGCACCGCAATCTCGATGACATGTGGCCGATTGTAGCGGCCACCACTGCTGAAGGATGAGTTACATGCCTGCCATTACCCTGCCGGACGGGTCTGTCCGCCATTTCGATCACCCCGTTTCTGTCGCCGAAGTCGCTGCGTCCATTGGTGCTGGCCTGGCCAAGGCCACGGTGGCTGGCAAGGTCGACGGTCGTCTGGTTGACGCCTGCGACCTCATCAGCGAAGACGCCAGCCTGCAGATTCTTACGCCCAAAGACGAAGAGGGTGTGGAGATCATCCGCCACTCCTGCGCGCATCTGGTGGGCCATGCGGTGAAGCAGCTCTATCCGACAGCCAAGATGGTCATCGGTCCGGTGATTGCCGAAGGCTTCTATTACGACATCTGGTTCGAGCGCCCGTTCACGCCCGACGACATGGCCGCCATCGAAAAGCGTATGGCCCTGCTCATCGACAAGGATTACGACGTCATCAAGAAGGTGACGCCGCGCGATGACGTCATCGCCGTGTTCAAGGCCCGTGGCGAGGACTACAAGCTGCGCCTGGTCGACGACATGCCGGACGAGCAGGCCATGGGCCTGTACTACCACGAAGAATACGTGGACATGTGCCGCGGCCCCCATGTGCCCAACACTCGCTTCCTCAAAGCCTTCAAGCTGACCAAGATTTCCGGTGCCTACTGGCGTGGCGACTCCAAGAACGAGCAGTTGCAGCGTATCTACGGCACCGCTTGGGCCGACAAGAAGCAGCTCACCGCCTATGTCCAGCGTATGGAAGAGGCCGAGAAGCGCGACCATCGCAAGATCGGCAAGCAGCTCGATCTCTTCCATCTGCAGGAAGAAGCACCCGGCATGGTGTTCTGGCATCCCAATGGCTGGACTATCTACCAGGTGCTCGAGCAGTACATGCGCCAGGTGCAGAAGGATCATGGCTATGTCGAGGTCCGTACCCCGCAGGTCGTGGATCGGGTGCTCTGGGAAAAGTCGGGTCATTGGGCCAACTACGCCGACAACATGTTCACCACGGCGTCAGAGTCACGCGATTACGCGGTCAAGCCCATGAACTGCCCCTGCCATGTGCAGATTTTCAACCAAGGCCTGAAGTCTTACCGCGACCTGCCGCTGCGCATGGCTGAGTTCGGTGCCTGCCACCGCAATGAGCCCTCCGGGGCCCTGCACGGCATCATGCGCGTGCGTGGCTTTACCCAGGACGACGCTCACATTTTCTGCACCGAAGACCAGATTGGTGCCGAAGCCGCCGACTTCATTCGCCTGACCATGCAGGTCTATGCCGATTTCGGCTTTAACGACGTGAGCCTCAAGCTCTCCACTCGTCCGGCCAAGCGCGTGGGATCGGACGAGCTCTGGGACAAGGCCGAAGCCGCGATGGCGCGCGCGCTCGACGAAGCCGGGCTCAAATACGACCTGCAGCCGGGCGAGGGCGCCTTCTATGGCCCCAAGATCGAGTTCACCCTGCATGACTGCATCGGCCGTGCCTGGCAGTGCGGCACCATCCAGCTCGACTTCAACCTGCCGCAGCGTCTGGACGCTACTTTTGTGGCCGAAGACAACAGCCGCCAGTACCCGGTCATGCTGCATCGGGCCATCCTGGGCTCCTTCGAACGCTTCATCGGCATGCTGATCGAGAACTATGCCGGCGCCTTTCCGCCCTGGCTGGCGCCTGTCCAGGCGGTGGTCATGGGCATCACGGATGCCCAGGCCGACGGCGTTCGCCGGGTAGAAGAGGCCCTGAAAAACAAAGGCTTCCGGGCGATTGCGGACTTGAGAAATGAGAAGATCGGCTTTAAAATCCGCGACCGCACCCTTCAGCGCATCCCCTACCTTCTGGTGATTGGCGAGCGCGAGATGGATTCTGGCACCGTGTCTGTACGCACCCGCAAGGGCGAGGACTTGGGCAGCATGTCGATTGACGACTTCGCTTCCCTCCTGGCTTCGGAGGTCGCACAGCGGGGCCGTTTTGTATTGGAGAAATGACGATTAAGCCTGAACGTAACGGCCCTGCCAAAGAAAAGCGCCCCCTCATCAATCTGGAAATCAAGGCGCGCGATGTGCGCCTGATTGATCAGGAAGGCCAGCAGGCGGGCATCATGCCCCTGCGTGACGCGCTGGCGGCGGCAGAAGCCGTGCAGCTTGATCTGGTGGAAATCGTGGCGGATGCCGAGCCACCTGTTTGCCGTATCATGGATTACGGCAAACACGTGTTCGAGCAAAAGCAGCAGAAGAAAGAAGCCAAGAAAAAGCAGCATCAGGTACAGATCAAGGAAATCAAGCTGCGTCCGGGAACTGAAGAGGCAGATTACCAAGTCAAGTTGCGTTCGATCGTCCGCTTCCTTGAAGAGGGCGACAAGGCAAAAATCACGCTCCGTTTCCGCGGACGTGAAATGGCTCACCAGGAAATCGGTATGAAGCAATTGCAACGTATCGAAACCGACCTGGCGGAGATCGGGGTTGTGGAACAGCACCCGAAGATGGAAGGCCGCATGATGCACATGCTCATCGGCCCCAAGAAAAAGAGATAAGCCGGAAGGACTCCAGCGGATTTCTTACCCCCAAGCCGTGTTGCGCCAACCTGCGGGTGCGCGACGGAGTGCTGCAAGGGTCAACCTGTAGAGGCAAGAAATGTCGAAGATCAAAACCAAGCGAGGCGCTGCCAAGCGCTTCATGAAGACTGCGAACGGCTTCAAGCGCAAGCAGGCCTTCAAACGCCACATCCTGACGAAGAAGTCAGCCAAGCGTATCCGTCAGCTCCGTCCGATGACGATGGTCGCCAAAAGCGACGTTGCTCGTGTCGAACGCATGTTGCCCAACCACTGACGGAGGATTACGTAAATGGCTCGTGTAAAACGTGGTGTGGTTGCACACCGTCGTCACAAGAAAATCCTGGATCGTGCCAAGGGCTACTACGGTGCTCGTTCGCGCGTGTATCGCGTTGCATTTCAGGCGGTCATCAAGGCCGGCCAGTATGCGTACCGTGACCGCCGTCAGCGCAAACGCCAGTTCCGTGCATTGTGGATTGCCCGTATCAATGCGGCATCGCGTCTTAATGGTCTCTCCTACAGCCGTCTTATCAACGGTCTGAAGCGTGCGAGCATCGAGATCGACCGTCGCGTGCTGGCGGATATCGCCATGCATGATGCTGCTGCGTTTACTGCGTTGGCCGAGAAGGCGAAAGCCAGCCTCGCTGCGTAAGTGCAAGGGCAGGGCTTTCGGGCCCGACCAAAAGGGGAAGGGCTTAGCGGTTCTTCCCCTTTTTCATGCCCGGAATACTGTGGGTCGGGTTTGTTCAGGTTGTCGTGATCAGCATTGGCGCGCAAGTGTGTGCCGATGAAGGTGTGATGACGTGAGTGCGGCGCAAATGGTGCGTCGCGATGTCGTTTATTTTTCCCGCAATGGCGAGAACACCATGAGTGAATTGCAGGCGCTGGTGCAGGATGCACAGGCACAGATTGCGGCCGCAACCGATGTTGCAGCCATCGAGCAGGTGCGGGTGCAGTTTCTGGGTAAGAAAAGCCGCATGACCGAGCTTTCAAAAGCGCTAGGTCAGATGGGTGAAGAAGAGCGCCGGGCGCATGGCGCCTTGCTGAACCAGGCGCGTGAAGCGATCACTTCGACGCTTAATGCCAGGCGTGATGCGCTGGCAGCCGATGAATTGGCGCAGCAGTTGGAGGCGGAGCGTATCGACGTGTCCTTGCCCGGGCGTGGCGAACAAGGCGGCCTCCATCCGGTCACCCGTGTGCTTGAGCGCATCCAGTCGTTCTTTACCGCCGTAGGATTCACGGTTGCATCAGGCCCTGAAGTGGAAGACGACTTCCACAACTTCGAGGCGCTCAACATTCCGGCGCATCATCCGGCGCGTGCAATGCACGACACTTTTTATTTTGATGCCCATCGTCTGCTGCGCACACATACCTCGCCGGTACAGATTCGTGTCATGGAGTCACAGCAGCCCCCCATCCGGATTGTTTGTCCCGGGCGCGTCTATCGCTGTGACTCAGACCTCACGCACTCGCCCATGTTTCATCAAGTGGAAGGTTTGCTGATTGACGAGAACGTCAGCTTTGCCGATCTGAAGGGCATGATTGGTGATTTTCTGCGGGTATTTTTTGGCAAGGAACTGGAGGTGCGTTTCCGCCCCTCCTATTTCCCGTTTACCGAGCCATCAGCCGAAGTTGATATCCAGTGCGTAATTTGTGAAGGGCACGGCTGCCGCGTTTGCAAACAGACTGGCTGGCTGGAAGTGCTGGGTTGCGGCATGGTGCATCCGAAGGTGCTCGAGAACTGTGGTATCGATCCGGAAAAATACTCCGGGTTTGCCTTCGGCATGGGTGTTGAGCGTTTTGCCATGCTGCGATACGGCGTGAATGACCTGCGTCTTTTCTTCGACAATGACCTGCGTTTTTTACGCCAGTTTTCCTGAGCGCTGATGATCGTGGGCGCTGTCGCCTCGGTGCTCTTGCCACGGCGCCGCCCGTAGTGCCTCGTCGCGCCGCCTTGGCAAATGCGTGATGCC
>JAUXNL010000404.1 GCA_030684415.1 Moraxellaceae bacterium
GCCACCATGGCGGCTTCGACCAGAAAGGTGCCCGACCCGCACATCGGATCCAGCAATGCAGAAAACTCTGCATTCTGCCAACCGGCTTGCCACAGCAACGTAGCGGCCAATGTTTCCTTGAGTGGCGCTTCCGTCATGGCAACACGATAACCGCGCCGGTGCAGGCTATGGCCAGACAGGTCGACACTGACTTGAAAGCCGGTCGCTGTGGCATGCACTTGCAACTGCACATCCGGGCAATCTGTGTCGATGCTAGGCCGCTGACCATGTCGCTCACGGCACGCATCGACAATGGCATCCTTGAGGCGCAGCGCCAGAAACTGTGTATGCGCTTTCACCTGCCGTGCAGCGGTTGCATGCACGGCAATGGTACCCCGCGGACTCAGGACATCGTCCCAGTTCCAGGCCAAGGCTTGCGCGTACAACGCATCGGGATTGTCACCTTCAGCCGTAAAAAGCGGCAGCAATACTCTGCCCGCCAAACGCGACCACAAACAAACCCGGTAAGCCTGCTCCAGCGTCACCCGCGCAATCAGGGCACCACGATCAAGGCGAGAGTCCGTCAATCCCAGCAAGGCCAGTTCCTGCTGCAGGGAAGGTTCTGCTCCATCACCACAGGTCATTACCAGTTCAAACGTCATATTCGTATACGATTCAGTTGGTTACAGCACAAAAATAAGAAACTTCAAAAACTATTTCCACAACGTCTATTCATGCCGCGAGTTATGAGAATTAAATCATCGACACGCCCCATCCTGAGGTCTACAACCTTGAGTGTGCGGCGCTTGTCCAGCAGCGTTCCGCTACTGCTCGCACGCACAGCACACTGAGCCCACTTTCAAGCAGTCACTCCAACATTCAAGTAGTCACTCCGATGACCATCCGGTACACGCAGAGGGATAACCATGAAGCGACACAATGTGAAGCGGCACAAAAGAGAACGCGACGAACTGCTCTATGCCAGAGGTTTCAATGCCGGCCTAACGGGCCGCTCCCAGGAGCTCTGCCCCTATCAGGACATCAACCTGCGACAACACTGGATGGCGGGTTGGCGCGAAGGCCGCGTCAATGAACGCGAGGGCTACCGTGGCGTTGCCGCCTTGCATCTCGTTCCCCGCATCTGATCACTGACTGACAGACTCAGGACTGCAAGAGCCGCCCGTAAAAGGCGGCTTTGTCATGCCTGCTGTGCCCGGATCGACGCGGCGGCCTCATGCACCAATGCCGGTCCGCGGTATATGAAGCCGGTGTACACCTGAACGAGCGCCGCTCCTGCCGCCATTTTTTCCGCCGCACTGACACCATCCGTAATGCCTCCGACGCCAATAACAGGCAACTGCCCCTCCAGGGCCTGTACCAACTCGCGCAATACTCGCGTCGACGCGGTGCGAACCGGTTTCCCACTCAGCCCACCGGCCTCATTTCCAAAGGGAAGATGGCTAACCCCCTCGCGGCTGATGGTGGTATTGGTAGCAATCACGCCATCAATCTCGAAGCGGCGGAACTGGCCCGCCATGATTTCAACATCATCAGGTGAAAGGTCTGGTGCAATCTTCACGACCAACGGGACATACCGACCGTGTACAGACGACAACTGTGCCTGGCGGTTCTTCAGCGGCTCCAGCAAGGCAGCCAGTGCGTCAGCAGACTGCAGGCTACGCAACCCGGCTGTATTGGGTGAGGAAATATTGACCGTGACATAGCTGGCATACGCGTAAACCTGCTCCAGACACGCCAGATAGTCATCTGCCGCACGCTCAACCGGGGTATCAAAATTCTTGCCGATATTGATACCCAACACGCCATTGAACCTCGCCTTCTCGACCTGACGGACCAGATGGGCAACACCCAGATTGTTGAAGCCCATGCGATTGATAATGGCTTCTGCGGCCGGCAAGCGGAACAGACGTGGTGACGGATTACCCGGCTGAGGGCGCGGTGTGACGGTACCTATCTCGATAAAGCCGAAACCCAGTGCCGCCAGTCCGTCGATGTGGTCGCCATTTTTATCCAGACCTGCCGCCAGCCCGACCGGGTTAGGAAAGCGCAGCCCCATGACCTCAACCGGCTGCTCAGGCACAGCCGGCAACATACCTGTCATGCCAAGCCGCTCGGCCAAACTGATTCCCGAGAGAGAAAGGTGATGGGCGGTTTCGGGCGGAAGCGAGAACAACAGGCACCGGGCCAAGGAATAAAGCATGGCAGTCCGCAGAGAGTGAAAGGAGCCGCATTATAGGGACAGGCGCCACAAGCGCCAATTGATGAGCCGCCTGAAATGAACAAGGCCCTCGATGAGGGCCTTGTTCATAAAGTGGGGCTACCTGCTTATGCCCGATAGCGTTCAGGCTTGATCAGGAAGCTGGCCAACGCCGGAATCAGGACCAGAGCCCCCACCATGTTCCATAGCAACATGGCGGTCAGCAGCAAGCCCATGTCGGCCTGGAACTTGATGGGCGAAAAGACCCAGGTGCACACACCGATGGCCAACGTCACACCCGTAAACATCACTGCCTTACCGGTACTGCGCAATGTCTCCAGATACGCCTCCTGCAGCGCCTTTCCTTCTTTCAGGAAGTGCTCAAGCTTGGAGAAAATATACAGGCCGTAATCAACACCAATACCCACGCCGAGAGCAATCACGGGCAATGTCGCCACTTTGATACCGATACCGAGCATGGCCATGAGCGCCTCGCAAAGCATCGACGTAATCACCAGCGGCAGAATGATGCAGACCACCGGCCGCCATGAGCGGAAAGCAATAAAGCAAATGGCAATGACAACACCATATACCAGCAAAACAAGCTGTGTTTTTTTGGCCCGGAGTTCATCATTTGTCGCCGCTTCTATACCGGCGTTACCAGACGCCAGCAAAAACTTTACATCCGGCGAATCATTTTTTGCAGCAAAGCTCTTAACCGCATCCGTCACTCGCGTTAGCGTTTCCGCTTTGTGATCATCCAGAAAGACAAAAACCGGAACCAGACTACACTCACCATTATAAAGTTCAGGCACATTACGTGCCGACTCATTCAGGATCTGGTCGTCGTCAACAAGCGTTGACCACTTCAAATTACCTTCATTAAAGCCCGTCTGGATACGCTTGACGGCGGTCACCAGCGAAGCTGCCGACTGCACTCCTGGCACGTTTTCCAGGTGCCACTGCAGCCTGTCAACCGCCTCTAGCACCGGATAGCTCGCACACATCTGTGGCTCGGACTCGACCATTACCACCAGTACATCTGCACTGATGGAGTAATTCGAAGTAACGAAAAGGTCATCCAGATTGTAGCGAGAGTCCGGGTGCAGCTCCGGCGCTCCTCGATCCAGATCTCCAATCTTGACATTTTGAGAAACAATGCCCGCGAAGGCCATCATCGCAATCGCAAATATCACACCAAATGTCGCTGGCAGCCGATTGGTCATCCGGGACAGTAATGTCCACAGCGCCGGCACATGATGTCGACTTTCTTGCACTTTGCGGATTGCGGGCTGCCCCATGCTCACATACGACATGATGATGGGAAGCATCACGAAGTTGGTAAATGCAATCATCGCCGTACCAATACTGGCGGATATGGCGAGGGCCTTGATGACATCCACATCAATGATCAGCAATGTCAGAAAGCCGATAATGTCGGTGGACAAGGCCAACGACCCCGCTTTGAACAGGCTCAGAATCGACTTCTTGACGGCCGACTCAGCATCAGCACCATTCGCCATCTCGATGGTAATGGCATTGACAATTTGAACAGAATGGCTAACGGCAATCGCAAATACTACAAACGGGACCAACATAGAGTACGGGTCCAACCCAAAGCCGAGCATTTTCACGATACCCAACTGCCAAACAACCGCAACTATCGAGCAAAAAACAATGACCGCGGCACTTTTCAGGTCACGGAAGTCCCACACCAGAAGGAAAAATGTAATGATCGCTGCCGCCAAAAAGAAAAAAGCAATTTTGGCTGCCCCCTCAATCAAATCCCCCACCTTCTTGGCAAAGCCGATAATGTGAATATCAACATTCGGATTCTTTGCTTCGTACTTGCTACGCACTTCCTCTAGTTTTGCAGAAAGCACCTTGTAGTCTATCTTTTCACCTTCCAGCAGCGGAATCTGGATAATCGTTGACTTGAAGTCATCCGCCACCAAACGCCCAACCTGGCCAGAACGAAGGATGTTGCTGCGTAAAGCATCCATTCCTTCAGGTGTGCCGTCATACCCTTGCGTTACTTCTCCGCCCTGAAAACCATCTTTTGTAACCTCGCTCCAGCGCACCGTTGGCGTCCAGAGTGATTTCAACTTGGCCCTATCAACACCCGGGAAATAAAAAACGTCATCGGTAACATTTTTGACCAGCTCAAGGTACTCGGCATCAAAAATGTCGCCTTTTCGCAATGACACCGCGATTTTGATATCGTTTCCAAGACCGAGCTCATCTTTATGCTTGAGAAGATTCTGGATATACGGATGCTGCAACGGCACCATTTTCTCAAGCGAGGTTTCAGCCTTGAGACCGGTGATTTGCCATATCATAAGGGCAGTAATGACAGCAAAAACGATCAGAAGGGGCTTTCTGGCCCGGATGATGAAATCTTCAACCTGTGCAATCGTCATGACGATGATAATCCTGTTCGTTAATTACTGAGCCGCCGGCAATACTTTTACGCCACCCTCACCCACCGTCACAACGCCCCCACTCACCAGTGGAAGTGCCGCCATGATGGATTGACGATCCGACCGGGCTTCCGGAATGAAATTAAGCCCGGCATCACGAGCATTAAGCAAAACTCCGGCATTACCGACTGCAATAATGTGGCCTGATGCCAGTGCTATCGCATCATTGATGCC
>JAUXNL010000406.1 GCA_030684415.1 Moraxellaceae bacterium
AGGGCAAACGCTTCGCGCATCCCGCTTTCCAGTTTGTCAGGATCTGTAATCTTGATCCCGACATGACCATAGGCCTCAACCAGCTTCACGAAATCAGGCAGCGAATCCATATAGGAGTGCGAGTGCCGCCCCTCGTACTGCATGTCTTGCCATTGCTTGACCATGCCCAGCGCACGATTGTTGATATTCACGATCTTTACCGGGAGGTTGTACTGGAGACAGGTCGACAACTCCTGGATATTCATCTGGATGGACGCTTCACCCGTCACACAGACCACGGTCTCTTCCGGATACGCAAACAGGCAGCCCATCGCGGCCGGCAAACCAAAGCCCATGGTGCCGAGACCACCCGAGTTGATCCACTGCCGGGGCCGGTCGTATTTGTAGTAGAGCGCGGCAAACATCTGGTGCTGCCCCACATCCGAGGTCACGATGGCCTTGCCCTCGGTAACCTTGTAGAGCATTTCCACCACTTGCTGCGGCTTCATTTCACCCGGCTTTGGCGCTTCGTAGCGCAAGCCGTGGACTTCACGCCAATCTGCGATCTGCTTCCACCAGGCGTCCAGAGCCGTCACATCGGGCTTGGCCGCCTGCTTCACCAATGCGAGCATTTCGGCCAGCACCGGCTCTACAGCTCCCACAATCGGGATGTCGGCGGTCACCGTCTTCGAAATGGATGCCGGATCGATATCGATATGAATGACGCGCGCATTCGGACAGAACTTTTTGGGACTGTTGGTGACGCGATCATCGAAGCGCGCCCCTATCGCCAGAATCACATCGCTGTGATGCATGGCCATATTGGCCTCGTAAGTCCCATGCATGCCCAGCATGCCGAGGAACTGACGATCTGATCCGGGATAGGCACCCAGCCCCATCAGCGTGTTGGTCACCGGGTAATTCAGCAACCTGGCCAGTTCCACCAACAAGGCAGACGCATTGCCCTGAACCACGCCGCCACCCGTGTAAATCACAGGCCGCTTGGCGGCAACCAGTTCGTCCACTGCCTTCTTGATCTGGCCTGCATGGCCTCGACCGGGCGGGTTGTAGGAACGCAGTTTGACCTTTTGCGGGTATTCGTAGGGGAACTTGTCCGCCGGCAGCGTGCAATCCTTGGGAATATCAATCACCACCGGGCCGGGACGGCCACTGGAGGCGAGATAGAAGGCCTTTTTCACCATCAGGGGAATGTCTTCCGCTTTCCTGACCTGGAAGCTGTGCTTCACGATCGGGCGCGACACTCCCACCATGTCAGTTTCCTGGAAGGCGTCTTCGCCGATCAGATGCGATGGCACCTGCCCGGAAATGACCACCATGGGAATCGAGTCCATATACGCCGTAGCGATGGCCGTGACGGTGTTGGTCGCGCCGGGGCCGGAGGTGACCAGCACCACGCCCGGCTTACCCGTGGCACGCGCATAACCATCCGCCGCATGACCGGCCGCTTGCTCATGGCGGACAAGAATGTGCTGAACCTTGTCTTGCTGGAAGATGGCATCATAGATATGCAGCACGGCGCCGCCGGGATAACCAAAAACCACTTCCACGCCCTCGTCTGCGAGCGCGCGAATAAGCATTTCACCACCAGAAAGAAGTTCCACAGAATCACCCTTGAATAAAGCGCAAGGCGCCACGACGTCACACCACTGTGACCGCGGGGGCGCGCATTCTAGCACGAGGATTGGTTCACAACGGGGGTTTTGCCAGCCCTGTCGGCGACCCCGGGTTCGGGGCACCTGAGCACAACCCTTCTGCGGGTCATGGTCTTGCAGGACGGCTGCGGGCTGGCGGTTGGCCACCCGGCAGGGCTTGCGCCCCGGCGTCAGTCGGGCAGAGGGTGACTGCGCTTGACTGACTCCCACCATCGAGAGTCGCCGATTTTTTAGGCAGCAGGCATAATTGTCAAGCACTTCAATGTCTTGGCGGAATTTGCTTATCAAGTACCGCCATGCTGGTTATAGTGGGGCAGCTCCAGCCCCCTGCCCGGTGACAAACACATGAAAAAAATCCTGACCGGTGTGGCCATTCTTGGCTTCCTCATGACCGGCCCCGCCTTTGCGGCCAAGTACTTCAAATGGACCGATGCCAAAGGCGTGACCCACTACTCCGAAACCCCCCCACCACCCGAAACGGCCGATGCCCGTGACATCAGCACGGTCAAGGTACAGACAAAGCTGCCCTCCGACAGCGAGCGGGCGACGGAGCAGTTGGAGAAACAGCGCGCTGAGGCGGCAAAAGCCACACAAAAAGCATCCGGCACTCCGGCACCTGCTCCCGCTGTCGACAAGTCACAGTACGCCGAGCGCTGCAAAAAACTGCAGGACAACCTGAAGGCCATGGAAGAGCATGCCCAGGTTCGTGAGCAGGATGAAAAGGGTGAGTACCGCGTACTCACGGATGAAGAGAAAACCGCAAGAATGGATGCCACCAAGCGCGAGATCAAAGGCTTCTGCGACTAAGGCTTGGCACAACGAAAAAGCCCGCGATCAACGCGGGCTTTTTCATGGGCGGCTTTTACCTGAGTGTCGTCAGGGGCGCACAGGAAACAGCGTCGCTTCCAGTTGCGGCAGATCAGCCGCTAACTGCTCACCAATATCCCACTGGGGTTCCGACGACTCAAAGCCCTGCGCCTGCTCACGTTCATGCACACGGCCCACCGCCACATCAAATGCGGCCCGGAAACCATATTCGCGACGCAAGGCCTCATCAAAAAAGGCACGGCCAAAATAGGTGTAATCCGCATCATCCGAGCAGCCGAAGGAGGTTTTATCCGCGCTGGATGCAGTGATCACCAATGTGTCCGGTGAACGCAACAACGGAATGAACCCGCCCGAATAGCAGGCAGACAAAACAATGACGCGGCGCCGGATACCGGATTCATCGAGCACCCGGCGCAGCCAGGAGGGCGACACGCCGCCCAGATCCAGCGGCCAATAACTCAACTCGATGTCATGTGCCTCACTGCCATGCGAGGTGAGAAAAAGGAAAAGCACGTCGTTTTCGGTATCCATGCGCGCCGCTGTCGCCTGCAACGCACGGGCGATGCTGGTCCGGGTGGCAATCGGTTGAGCGTCGACCGTATCGTCGTTATTGATCAGCAGCAGCGAACGACCGCTACCGGCAAAGCGGCTGTCAAACACCGACCGCGCGCCCTCGACCTCGGAGCGGAACACGTTCTGGTATGACGCACCGGCGACGCCGAGAAAATACCAGTCAACCTGTTCAGGGCGCTCCGGCTGCAGCGCCGTCAGCGCGCGCTGCAATAACTCCGGCTGCGCATAAAGCACCTTCTCTTCCAGAATGCGGGCCGGCGGCTGTGTTGGCGCAGCGGGCACCACCGCGTGCCAGAGACGCTCATCACTGAAACTTAATGACCATACGGCAAACACGGCACAAAGCAGGGAAAACGCTCCCGCGCGCTCCCACCACGGCCATGCCAGGGCACGGGTAAAAACAAATACCAGCGCCAGAATCGGCCAGACATACAGCAGGGTATAAAGCGTTGAAAGATGCGGGATGAGGCTGGACGGCAACAGCCGGTGCTGATCCGCAAACAATAAGAGGCATTGCGTGTAACCGAGCAGGACATCTGCCGCCAACCACAGCGTTGCCGGTGCCAGGCCCAGCCGCCACAAACCGTGACGGGCCGAGAGCATCTGACCGAACACGAGCAACACAAAAGTAGGCAGGGTGTACACAGCGAAGCCGGCCGGCGACCACTCTCCCGGCAGGCCCTCACTGATCAGGTCGAAGGAAAAACTGGCGCTCAGGCTGAGCAGGAAAAGCACCACAAAAGCCAATGGTGACGGCATCAGCCAGCGCAAGGCGCTGCGCCGGAAAGCCAGCATGTGACAAGCCGCCCAAAGATTGCGGCTCAGGTCATTCAGCGGGTGGGGGCCGGGCCAGGTCAGGCGCATCAGCTCAAGCTCAGGAGAAACAAAGGCCCGGATGATACCAGCAGAGCGAGCGTCGCAGCAGCCCGACAAAGACCATCCTTAACAGCTTGCTGAAAAACGCCCGTCCCGGGCTTTTTCAGCCCGCGACTCCGGCACATGTCCGGAATCGCTTCACGCTGAATCAATCACTTCAACGTGATTGATTCGCGACCCGGTCATCCTTGGCCGGTTTGCTGCTTGCTGAAAAGCATTTTTCAGCAAGCAGCCAGACTTATGGCACCAGCGCTGACTCGACCTCGATCTCACCGGTCAGCACCTTGTGTATCGGGCACTTGTTGGCAATCTCCAGCAGGCGTTGGCGCTGCTCGTCGCTCAGGGGACCATGCAAGGTAATGTCGCGACGCAAGCGATACCGGCCCGGCGACTCTTCATGTGTAATCAACACATCCGCATTTTCCAGTGGCCACTCCTTACGCTGCGCAAACATTTTCAGCGTCAGTGCCGTACACGCACCCAGCGCCGCGTCCAGCAAGGCGTGCGGATCAGGGGCTAGCGCATCACCGCCCGAGGCTTCATCGACATCAGAGAGCAGCGTATGCGCATCACTCTCGATGGTCTGTGCCAGCCGGCCAACCGGCGCCTTGTGAACGCGAATGCTCATGCAAACTCCTTTCGATCAATCAGGCCGGCTGCGGAAAAGCCTTTTTCAACAACCGGTATAGCCCGTAACTGCGGACGCTTTCCAGCCCCAAAAGCATCAGTGCAGGCGCTTCTTGCCAAAGCTGAACACACCATGCTCTTCCTCCACCAGTATCGTATCGCCCGCGACAAACTCACCCGCGAGCAGACGCTGCGCCAGCGGATTCTCCAGTGCGGTCTGGATGGCCCGCTTGAGCGGACGAGCACCGTAAACCGGATCGTAGCCTGCCGCCACCAGTCGCAGCATCGCCCCTTCGCTGAGCTCAAGCTGCAAGTCACGCTCGGCGAGTCGCTCACGCAGCCGGTTGAGCTGGATTTCGGCAATCCCCTGCATCTGCGACTCGGCAAGCGGATGGAACACGACCACTTCATCAATACGATTAATCAGTTCCGGACGGAAATGACGGCCTACTGCCTCCATGACCGCCAGCTTCATCTCGTCGTACTGACTTTCCTTCGTCATCGACTGGATGATGTCGGACCCCAGATTCGAGGTCATCACGATCACCGTGTTGCGGAAATCGACCGTGCGGCCCTGACCGTCTGTAAGGCGGCCATCCTCCAGCACCTGCAACAAGATACCGAAGACATCCGGATGTGCTTTTTCCACTTCATCCAGTAGCACCACGGCATAAGGCCGACGTCGTACCGCTTCGGTGAGATAGCCGCCCTCTTCATAGCCGACATAGCCCGGAGGCGCGCCAATCA
>JAUXNL010000407.1 GCA_030684415.1 Moraxellaceae bacterium
GCGCCACCGTCGCGGCCTGCCCGTCCGTGGTCAGCGCACCAAGACCAATGCCCGTACCCGTAAGGGTCCGCGCAAGGCCATCAAGAAATAACGGACCGGACGCTGAGACATGGCTAAAGATACGACACGTGCCCGCAAAAAGGTGACCCGCCAGGTCTCCGAGGGCATCGCGCACATTCATGCTTCCTTCAATAACACCATCGTGACGATCACTGATCGCCAGGGCAATGCCCTGTCGTGGGCGACCTCCGGTGGTCAGGGCTTCCGCGGTTCGCGTAAGTCCACTCCGTTTGCTGCCCAGGTAGCTGCGGAAGTCGCTGGCAAAGCGGCTCAAGACTACGGTCTGAAGAATCTTGACGTGCTGGTGAAGGGCCCGGGTCCGGGTCGCGAATCCGCTGTGCGTGCACTCAATGCCGTTGGTTACAAGATCAACAGCATCACTGACATCACGCCCATTCCGCACAACGGCTGCCGTCCGTCCAAGAAGCGTCGCGTGTAAGAGGAGTTTGAAGAATGGCTCGTTACATTGGTCCCAAGTGCAAACTCTCGCGTCGCGAAGGAACGGATCTTTTCCTGAAGAGCGGCGTGCGCGCCCTCGACAGCAAGTGCAAAGCTGAAACACCTCCTGGTGTGCACGGCGCTTCCCGCAAGGGCCGTCTGTCTGATTACGGCACCCAGCTGCGTGAAAAGATGAAGGTTCGCCGTATGTATGGCGTTCTCGAGCGTCAGTTCAGCAATTATTACAAGGCAGCTGCTCAGCTCAAGGGCGCAACAGGTGAAAACCTGCTGCAGTTGCTGGAAGGCCGTCTGGACAATGTGGTTTACCGCATGGGCTTTGGTGCGACTCGCTCCGAAGCACGCCAGTTGGTCAGCCACCGTGCAATCCTGCTCAATGGCAAGCGTGTGAACATTGCCTCGATGCAGGTGCAACCGGGTGACGTCGTTACCGTGCATGAAAAATCACGCAACCAGTTGCGTGTGAAGAGTGCCCTCGAACTGGCTGCCCAGCGTGGCGTGCCGGCATGGCTGGAAGTGGATGCCAGCAAGATGGAAGGTACGTACAAGGCCAAGCCTGAGCGCACTGATCTGTCTTCCGAGATCAACGAAAACCTGATCGTTGAGTTGTACTCCAAGTAAGGAACCGTCTGAGGTCTCGTTCATGTCACATGCTGTCAACGATTTTCTGACTCCCCGTAGCATCGCGGTTCAGGCTATCAGCTCTACCCATGCAAAGGTGACGCTTGAGCCGCTCGAGCGTGGCTTTGGCCACACGCTGGGCAATGCCCTTCGCCGCATCCTGTTGTCGTCCATGCCGGGCGCCGCAGTGGCCGAAGTTGAAATCGAGGGCGTTGAGCACGAGTACAGCGCCATTGAAGGTGTGCAGGAAGATGTCATTGAAATCCTGCTCAACCTCAAAGGCCTTGCCATCAAGCTCTATGAGCAGAACGAAGCGTTCCTGAGCCTGGACAAGAAAGGTCCTTGCGTAGTGACAGCTGCCGATCTTGGCCTGCCACACAGTGTTGAAGTGGTTAACAAGAACCATCTGATTGCGAACATCGGTGCCAACGGCCATCTCAAGATGAAGCTGAAGGTAACGCGCGGTCGTGGCTATGAGCCGGCCGACAGCCGTTATGGCGAAGACGAAAGTCGTCCGATTGGTCGTCTGCAGCTTGATGCCTCGTTCAGCCCGGTTCGTAAGGTGGCTTACGTGGTTGAGGCCGCTCGTGTCGAGCAGCGCACCAACCTCGACAAGCTGGTGATCGATCTGGAAACCAACGGTACGCTGGATCCGGAAGAAGCGATTCGTCGCGCCGCCACGATCCTGCAGCAGCAGATTGCCGTGTTTGTTGACCTGCAGAAGGACAAGACGCCTGAAGTCGTGGAAACACGCGAAGAAGTCGATCCGCTCCTGCTGCGCCCGGTTGATGATCTTGAGCTGACTGTGCGTTCGGCCAACTGCCTCAAGGCTGAAAACATTTACTACATCGGTGATCTGGTACAGCGCACCGAAGTCGAGCTGCTGAAGACGCCGAACCTCGGCAAGAAGTCGCTCACCGAAATCAAGGACGTGCTGGCCTCTCGTGGCCTCTCGCTCGGCATGCGTCTGGAGAACTGGCCACCCGCCAGCCTGCGCAACGACGATCGTCTGAATTACCGCAGCCGCTAATCGCGCTGCCGCTTTTTAGGAAATTGAGCCATGCGTCATCGTAACAGTGGTGTAAAACTCGGCCGCAACAGCAGCCACCGCAAGGCCATGTTCCAGAACATGGCGATTTCCCTGCTTGAGCACGAGCTGATCCGCACCACGCTGCCCAAGGCGAAGGAACTGCGTCGCGTTGCTGAGCCGCTGATCACGCTGGCGAAGGTGGACTCCGTGGCCAATCGTCGTCTGGCCTTCTCGCGCACCCGTAGCAAGGTGATCGTGGGCAAGCTGTTCACTGTGCTGGGCCCGCGTTACAAGGAGCGTCAAGGTGGTTACCTGCGTATCCTGAAGGCTGGCTTCCGTCCGGGCGATTCGGCGCCGATGGCCTATGTCGAGCTGGTGGACCGTGATATCACCGCAAAGACTGAAGCGGTTGCCGCTGAATAAGCGCGCTATTGCTGAATAAAAAAACCGGGCCATGCCCGGTTTTTTTATGCCCGCAAATTGCCGGGTTGATGATGAGCGGGCTCACCGCCCATGAGTCAGGCCTCGCGCTGCCGCACATGCTCAAAAAGACAAATCGCCGCCGCGGCCGCCACGTTCAGTGACTCCACGCCGGCCGCCATCGGAATGTGCAGACGCAGTGCGGCCTGCGCCAAAAGTGTATCGCTGACACCGCCTCCTTCGCTGCCCAGCGCCATCACGAGATTGCCGCGCAGATCGCTGGCATAGAGCGATGTCGCGTCGGACAGTGCGGTCACGGCCAGCGGTCCGTCAAAGCCGCTCAGAGCGGCCTCGAGTGGTATGCGCTCCACCACTGGAACCAGAAAATGTGCGCCCATGCCGGCGCGCAGCACCTTGGGTGACCAGGCATCGGCACAGCCAGGGGTCAGCCAGACCTGTGCCACGCCGGCAGCGGCGGCTGTGCGCAAGATGGAGCCGACATTCCCGGGGTCTTGAACTCCCTCCAGCAGCAGCACCAATCCGTGTTGTGAGAGCAGCGGTGCATCGGGGATAGCACACAGTGCCATCAATCCCGTTGAGCTGGCGGTTTGCTCGATATCGGCAAAAAGCGACTGCTCCAGCATCACGACTGGCGCCTGGCGACGAGCCAGCAGTGCATCAATCTCCTGATCAATTGTTTGGCCTTCACAAATCAGCAGCTTCTCGATGGGCCACTGCTGTGCAAAGGCAGCCTCAATCAGATGTGTGCCGATTAGAACGGTCTGACGTGCTTTTTGCCGCTCGCGGCGGTTATCTGCCAGTTTGAGTAGCTGCTTGGCCAGCGGATTCTGGCGCGAGCGGATGATTTCCATGTCAGGCCTTGAGCAGTGTCTTGAGGAAGCGGCCGGTGTGCGAGGCCTTGCTCTTCGCAATGTCTTCCGGCGTGCCGGTGGCGATGATGTCGCCGCCGCCGTCGCCACCCTCCGGGCCCATGTCGATGACCCAGTCGGCGGTCTTCACCACATCCAGATTGTGCTCGATGACGACAATCGTATTGCCGTGATCGCGCAGTCGGTGCAGGACGACCAGCAGTTGCTGGATGTCATGGAAGTGCAGGCCGGTGGTGGGCTCATCGAGAATGTAGAGAGTTTGGCCGGTGTCGCGTTTGGAGAGTTCGCGTGCGAGCTTCACGCGTTGAGCCTCGCCACCGGAGAGCGTCGTGGCGGCTTGTCCAAGCGTGATATACGACAGGCCGACGTCAACCAGCGTTTGCAGTTTGCGGGCGAGTGCCGGAATGGCATCGAAGAAGGCGCGTGCGTCTTCCACGGTCATTTCCAGCACTTCGGTGATGTTTTTACCCTTGTACTTCACGTCCAGCGTTTCGCGGTTGTAACGCTTGCCCTTGCAGACATCGCAGGGCACATAGATGTCTGGCAGAAAGTGCATTTCCACCTTGATCACGCCATCGCCCTGACAGGCCTCACAGCGGCCGCCTTTGACATTGAAGGAGAAACGGCCGGGGCCATAGCCGCGCGAGCGGGCTTCTTGTGTGCCGGCAAAGAGCTCGCGGATGGGCGTGAAAATGCCGGTGTAGGTCGCTGGATTCGAGCGCGGTGTCCGGCCAATCGGGCTTTGGTCGATATCGACAACCTTGTCGAGCTGATCCATGCCTTCGATGCTGTCGTGTGCGTCAGCCTCAATGACCGTGGCGCCGTTGAGCGCGCGTGCGGCAATGGGATAAAGCGTGGCATTGATCAGCGTGGATTTTCCTGAGCCCGATACGCCGGTAACGCAGGTCATCAGGCCCAGTGGAAACTCAGCCGTCACTTTCTTGAGATTGTTGCCGCTGGCGCCGCGCAAGGTCAGCACTTTTTTCTTGTCGAAGGGAGTGCGCTTCTTCGGAATTTCGATGCGCTTGCGGCCTGAGAGGTAATCGCCGGTCAGGGAGTTCTTGTTGTTGATGATGTCTTCGTAAGTGCCGCGGGCCACAATTTGTCCGCCGTGCACACCAGCTCCCGGACCGATATCGACGACATAATCGGCGGCACGAATGGCGTCTTCATCATGCTCGACCACGAGCACGGTATTGCCGAGATCGCGCAGGCGAACCAGCGTTGCCAGCAGGCGCTCGTTGTCGCGTTGGTGCAGGCCGATAGAAGGCTCGTCGAGCACATACATCACGCCGACCAGGCCGGCGCCGATTTGCGAGGCCAGACGGATGCGCTGGGCTTCCCCCCCAGAGAGCGTTTCGGCGGAGCGGTCGAGTGACAGATAGTCCAGCCCGACATTCACCAGGAACTGCAGGCGCTCACGAATTTCTTTCAGGATCTTGTCGGCGATTTCACCGCGCTTGCCAGTGAGCTTCAGTTCGCCGAAGTAATCGCAGCTGCGCAGAATAGGCATGCGCACGATGTCCGGCAGCGCTTTGCCGTCGATGAAAACATGACGTGCCTCGCGCTTGAGGCGTGAGCCATTGCAGTCGGCGCAAACCGTGTGATTCAGGTACTGCGAGAGCTCTTCGCGCACATTGCTGGATTCTGTTTCACGGTAGCGCCGCTCCATATTGGGCAGCACACCCTCGAAGCTGTGTTCGCGTACCACTTTGCGACCACGGTCGTTGTAATAGTGGAAGGCGATTTCTTCTTTGCCGGAACCATTCAGAATGGCGTTCTGCACTTTCTTGGGCAGCTTCTTCCACGGCGCATCCACATCGAAGCTGTAATGCGCCGCCAGCGCTTCGAGCAGGCCGAAATAATAGATGTTGCGCTTGTCCCAGCCGCGAATGGCGCCTTCGGACAGCGAGAGGTCGCGGTCGGTAATCAGGCGGTCGGCATCAAAATACTGTTTGACGCCAAGGCCATCACAGGTGGCACAGGCGCCGGCCGGGTTGTTGAACGAAAACAGCCGCGGCTCAAGCTCGGCCAACGAGTAGCCGCAGTGCGGGCAGGCATAGCGTGCGGAGAAAATCTGGTCGGGCACGGGCTTGCCATCTGCTCCCGGCTCCATGTGGGCGACGAGTGCAATACCGTCGGCCTGGCGCAGCGCGGTTTCAAATGACTCGGCAAGACGCAGGGCAATGTCGTCGCGCACCTTGATGCG
>JAUXNL010000415.1 GCA_030684415.1 Moraxellaceae bacterium
TCGTGCTGTCCAGCGCCGGTGAGTTGATATAGGCCGCTTCGTTTTTGTCACTGGCCACAAGGAAGCTAGCCGCCGCACTGGAGGTTTCCAGCGGCGTAAACTGCAGATAAGCCTCATGAATGGTCGCGCCTTGCGGAATATCAACCCCGCCAAAACGCACACCTGTCATAGTGGTCGTCAGTGCGGTTGCCAGACTGTAAACCACTTCAAGACGTGGCGCTTTGGCGGGGGTGTCGTGATAGGCATAGATACGACGGTTTCTCGGCGCACTGGTGGTGCCGTTGCCGGACAAACCCACCATACGGAAGGCAACGGCCTTGGTAGACGTTGCCCAACCGACATTGGTGTACATCGCATTCAACAGGCTGGTCACATCTACCCCCAGCACGTCGCCGTCAGCATCAAACTGTTCGTTGGCAATATCAACCTGGGTACCAGAAATATAACTACGGTCGTTGATACGATTGGGGGATGCGGTGGTAAATGCCACCGGACTCAGAAGATTTTGCACTTCAGGACGAATGCTGATGGCAACATTGCTGTCGTAAGTTCCGCTCCAGCCCGACGGCTGTGACGTACCGGCGCCCGCATGTGTCATCACGATGCGCGCACTCACAATGGTCGCCCCCACCGGAATATTGACATTCGCAAAGCGCAACCCCATCGATGCCTCGCCAAGATTGGTGGTGCTATAAGGGGTAGGATGCGTATTGAGGTACAAGCCTTTCACCGATGTACCGGAGCCAATATAGGGGCCAGGTGACGTACGAGTTGTACATTGCATGGAACCATCACCATTGGCAGTCTGAGCATAGCTCACCAACACACCGCCCATTGTCAGATGATCTCCACTGCTGTTCAGCGTGGCGCCGGTCGAGTCCGTCTGGATTACGTCCTGGTCACCCACGGCGGTCACGCGGAAATTCTGGCTGCCATCAGCATTGGCATTGGCCGGCGTGCTTAGAGCCGTCAATGGATAAATGATGCGGCCGCCATTTCCGTCGCTGTTATACCGCGCCACGCCGACGTTGATATTGTCGGGCAGTGTACTGATGATGGACTTGGTGGCCGACTTCAGATGCGAATAACGCCGGTCGGCCTCTACTGTAGTGGTGCTCGTCGTGGTCATGCCCCAAGCCATACTGCCTGAGGTATCGATCAGCATCAGCACGTTCGGATTACCCGTCTGCGAGGTGGAGACCGCGCCAGCGACATAAATCTCGGAGTCATCGGCCATGGCGGGGGCCATGGCGACCGAGAGATAGGCAAAGGCCAGCGCACCAGCCTTGAGTTTTTTCATCATGTTCATGACGCTCGCCTCTCCACCCTCACAGATGAGGGTACATGGTTTCCTGCACATTGGTGGTACGAATGCCAAGGGCATCAATAGAGCCGGTGGCTGTAAATACAAAAGCTTCGGTAATGGGTTGCGCGCCCACTACTCCGACATTGGCAACGGCATAGCGCAAGCGGGCCTGCTTGACCTCCGCCGTTTCATCATCAGGGTTGACAAGGCTCACTACGACAGCCGCCTTGGAGACACCTTTGCTGTCGCTGTAGGTCTCAGCGGCACACGCGGTTGTCGCCATGTCGCCAGCACTCAGACAGCGGGTATTCGGCGCTGCCAACGAGTCTGGCAACACGGCCCGCAGATCCAGTTCACCATCTGCACCTGCATCAGCAATCGCGCGTGAAATCGCCGTTTCCGCCGCCTGGAATGCCATGCCGGATGCCAGCGAACTGGACGCAATCGTACTCTGGCTCATGCTCATACGCATGGCGCTGATACCCAGCACCGAGAGCACCAGCAAAATCATCAGGCACACAAAAAGCGCGACGCCTTGTTGCCGGGAACCCGGCCTCCACCTGTTCATGTACTGCATATATCCACCTGCGTGATTTTTCATCTCACCATTTACCTCATAGCGCCCCGACTACGGCGTTGCGTAAAGCGACAGTGCCTACAAAGGCCCTGTGCACCGGCCGGTTCCCGTCCACCAACACCGCGCCAAGTTGAGCCGCAGTCGCTGTCGTGTCGAGGATGCGAATATCATTGGCGGGTGCCGGCAACCCGACGATTCCCTGCTCCGAGCGCACCAACAACCCGATGCGCACAGAGCTGACCAAGCGATTACCGCCAAGCTGCCCGAAACGCACATAACGCAGCGCCGAGGAATATCCGTTCCCCGCGGCAAGGGCAGTACCAACAGGCGCATCTCCACTCACCCCGATGTTCACCTGAAAGCTCTCCACACCACGCAGCAATGCCACTCCCGGCGCCGCCGCCGCGCCCACAGCACCGTTCACCGAGCCATCGCAAAACAGCGCAGCGATGGCTGGCGCCACATCGTTGGCAATCGAATAGGTATTGACGATCCTCGAACCAGCAGGTGCCGCGTTACCTTCGCAATCCGTCATGTCAACGGGTGCGATGTACTCCAGAATCAGACGGTCACTTGCCGTCAGCAGACCGCCCACACCGGCGGCAGTGGATGCGTTATTTCCACGCAACGTCGCTATCAGGTCACCCACCGCATTTCGCGGCGAACCCACACCCACACGACGAATATCAGCCTGAATCATTTCCATCACCAGCCGCCCGCCTTCTTGTGCAGAAGACACCACCTGCTGCAAACGGAACGCCTGCGTATTCGAGGTGAAAATTTTCACCGCCCCTGCTACCAGCAGTGAGCCCAGCAATATCGCCACCATCAGCTCCATCAGACTCAAGCCCGACATATGGCGTCTTGTGAAAATGTGTGTGCCCTGATGAAACCTCATCTCATATCCCCTCAAGCACAACGCAGTTGCGACGCGCCAGACCACCCGCCTGACCATTCGCTGCCGCACAGGCCACGGCCGTGTCATCCCCCCAGGCAACATAAATGTTCAACATGCCATTGCCCGCATTTTGCGTGGCCATCATGCTGCCATTCGGCAAGATGTTGTTGGTGCTGACCAGGCGGCGCAGCTCGGCAATGTCGTACAAGGCCATTTGCGCAGGCGTACACGTCACCAGCGTGCTGAAGCAGTTCTGAGTCGGTATTGCACTCGTCCAATTGGCCACACTGGTATAAGCAGCCGTCACCGTCGCCTCCACCGTCGGATCAGGGGGGGTAGCGGCCAACTGGGTCGCGCCATTGATGCGGCGACGCTCCAGCAACTCTTGCGCCAGCGACATGGCCTGCGTGCGCACATAAGTATCTTCAGCCGCCAGCAGCGCCCGCGTTTGCAGCGCCGCAAACCCGACCAGACCGACTGTCGTTATCAGCAAAGCCACCAGTACTTCCAGCAGCGAAAACCCCTGCTGTCGATTTGCAGCCAGTTGACGAGGGACTGTTGGCGAGAAAAAAGCCTGTCTCATGGTGACCTCAGCAATCCGGATTAGCCGTGATGGTGTTGACAATGCGCCCCATCAGCGAAATCGTGATCACACGCCCGCGTTCGTTGTCGACCTCGGGCGCGCAAATCAGGATGCTGGCAGAGGCAAGATCGGCGTTAGCCGCACTCACCAAACGACCGTTACGGTTAAAACCGATGCCGTTGATGTTGGCATTTGCTTCATTGCGCACCACCACTCGAACCGACTCAGTTCCTGTCGTAGTAGTCCGGTCATTACGAAGCGCCACCACCAGAGCACCCGCCGGCACTGTCATGGGATCATTCCAGATGGTCCGCCAGCCATTCACCCAACTGCCGGCCGCCACGGTGGCCGTATCGGTGCTGCTAGCGCCCGGCCCCTGAATCAGGAACACGTTCGTACGCGAAGTGATGGCACGACCGCGCGCCTCATGCACCGCCTGCACCAGCTCGCCGGCATACGACGAAATGCGGGCATTACGCTGCATAAGAGCAAACTGTGGCGCCGCAATGCCGATCACGATAGCGGCAATGATGCCCACGATCATGACTTCGACCAGCGTGAAGCCTTTCATCCTGAGTACTGACATATCCTGTCCAAAAGTGACCAAAGGGGAACCCTTCTCTGATGCGTGAACCTTAATGAGGGCACCGCGCCGTCTCAACTCACTAAAGACAGTCGGGCGATTGGGGGGAACAGACGGAAATACCCCCGCGAAGATGTCAAACCAGCTCACATTTCAGTGACTTAGAGCTCGCAGAAGACGAACGGCAGGCCATGGCGATGGACGTTTTTTGAGCACCTTTTGCCCGAAAAGCCCTACCTTTTGTCAGACAGGACGCACCGGAATGCGCAATTCCTTGGGCATGGAGAAGACGACGTGTTCAGGACGGCCTTCGAGCTCTTGCGGCAGCTCGCCCCCCCACTCCCGGAGGCGCTCAACCACTTGCTGGATGAGCACTTCCGGGGCCGATGCGCCCGCAGTCAGACCGACCACTTGCACGCCGGCAAACCACTCGCGCTCCATCTGGCCGGCATTGTCGATGAGATAGGCACGAGCACCCATGCGCTCGGCCAGCTCGCGCAGGCGGTTGGAGTTGGAGGAATTGGGTGAACCGACCACCAATACCACCTGGGCATCCGCCGCCAGTTGCTTCACCGCATCCTGACGGTTCTGGGTGGCATAGCAGATGTCGTCCTTGCGCGGCCCTTGGATAGCCGGAAACTTTGCCCGCAAGGCATCAATCACCCGCGCCGTGTCATCAACCGACAGCGTGGTCTGGGTGACAAAGGCCAGACGCTCAGGGTCGCGCACCACCAGCGCCTGTACGTCGGACTCATCCTCGACAAGATAGATATCGCCACCGTTGCGCCGGTCGTACTGACCCATGGTGCCTTCGACTTCAGGGTGGCCTTCGTGGCCGATCAGGATGGCCTCGGTGCCGGTTTTGGCGTAGCGGGTGACTTCCATATGCACTTTGGTGACCAGCGGGCAGGTGGCATCGAAAACCTTCAAGCCGCGCCGCGCCGCCTCGTCCTGCACCGCCTTCGACACCCCATGGGCGGAAAAAATCACGACGCCGTCATTCGGCACTTCATCGAGCTCGTCCACAAATACCGCGCCGCGCTGGCGCAGGTCATCCACCACAAACTTGTTGTGCACCACTTCGTGCCGGACATAGATCGGGCGACCGAATACCTCCAGCGCACGATTGACGATCTCGATGGCGCGATCAACGCCGGCACAAAAACCGCGTGGATTGGCGAGCTGTATTTTCATGAACGGCAATCCTCAATGGGTGTCAGGGAGCCGGTCGCCCCAGGTTGACCGGGCTGGCATCGGCATCCATGACACGAATGATATCGACCTCGAACACCAGATCACGACCGGCGAGCGGATGGTTGAAATCTACCGTCACGGTGTCGTCGTCCATCGCCTTTACCACGCCAGGCAGCTCGCCGGACTTGTCGGCAAACGACACCACCATGCCCGGCTCCAGCGTCATGTGGCTGAACTGGACTCGGGTAAAGACCTGCTGGTTATCGGGGTTCCAGTCGCCAAAACCATGTTTGGCGTCGATAAAGACGGAGCGGCGGTCGCCGGCACACAAGCCGGAAATGGCATTCTCGAAGCCGGGCAACAGGCTGCCGTCACCGACCATGAACTCCACCGGCGCCGGACGCTCACGCGTGGAGTCCACCACCGTGCCATCCGCCAGCGCCACGGAAAAATGCAGGGTGACTTTTTTGCCAGCACCAATCCGTTCAGTCATGAGTGGCTTCCGAGGCCGCTGCTTCGCGCTTTTTTTCAAAGAAAAACGCATCAATCACCAGCATGACGGCACCCACCGAAATACCGGCATCAGCAATATTGAACGCTGGAAAATGCCAATTGCCGTAGTGAACGTGAATGAAGTCCACGACATAGCCTAGCAACATACGATCCCACAAATTGCCCAGTGCGCCGCCCAACACCAGCACCAGCGCGCAAGCGAGAAAACGTGCATTGGCCGGTAGATTCTTCAGCCACCAGAGAATGCCGCCACTGACCGCCACAGCGATTGCCGCAAAAAACCAACGCTGCCAGCCACCGGCATCATGCAAAAAGCTGAAAGCGGCCCCGTAGTTATGGGCCAGCGTCCAATTGAAAAAAGGCAGCACATCAATCGAATCGCCCAGCTTCATGGTGGCGGAAAAATACAGCTTGCTGATCTGGTCCAGCCCGATCACCACCCCTGCCAGCCAGAGCCAGGCAAAGTTCTTGCGCGCTTGTTCGTTCATTGCTCAGCCCTGCGTTGAATAGGTTTCCCTTAACAGCTTGCTGAAAAACGCCCATCCCGGGCTTTTTCAGCCCGCGATTCCGGCACATGTCCGGAATCGCTCCACGCTGACTCCATCACGCAAGCGTTATGGAGTCGCGACCCGGCCATTTATGGCCGAAAAACAGCTTGCTGAAAAATGCTTTTCAGCAAGCTGTTAATTGTCACTGTCCTCAGGCAAAGCGACGACTCTCGCCCGGGCCGCCCGGCAGATTGGCGACA
Source organism: Moraxellaceae bacterium (assembly GCA_030684415.1). Taxonomy (GTDB): domain Bacteria; phylum Pseudomonadota; class Gammaproteobacteria; order Pseudomonadales; family Moraxellaceae; genus UBA2031. The sequence continues at coordinate 6,403 of JAUXNL010000415.1, forward strand.
CACCGCAGGCAGATATCAGGATGCGCGGCGTCAGTGCCGACATCAGCACGGTAATGCCAGCAGCGCGCGCACTTCTGATGCGCCGATGCAGTCACCCGCACGCGCAGGCCATCGACGTCTGTGACCACACCATCATCCGACAGTGGATGGAGTCTTACCGCCGAAGTAATCAGCACAAACCGGAGTTCGTCGCCCATTGCTGCGAGCGCACGCTCGCGCAGAGGCGAGAGATAAAGATCCACTTCCGCCGACAAACCCGCGCCCACTTCCTTACGGTTGCGCGCCGCTTCTATTTCCTTGTTGACGGCTGTTTTCACCGCCATCACCTCATCCCAGTAAGGGCGTGTGAGCGTCACATCGGTTGTTTCAGCCGGCAATGGCGCAAGAGCCGTATACCAGGTTTCGAGAAACACCGAATCGCTACGCTGCCCGGGCAACACGGCCCAGATTTCCTCTGCTGTAAAGCTGAGCACTGGCGCCATCCAGCGCGTAAAGGCCTCGGCAATATGGAACAACGCCGTCTGCGCTGAACGCCGCGCCAGCGAATCGGCCTGCGTGGTGTACTGACGGTCCTTGATGATGTCGAGATAGAACCCACCCAGTTCCACCACACAGAAGTTATGCAGCCGGTGATAAATCTGGTGGAACTGGAAATCATCAAACGCGGCAACAAGATCGTTTTGCAACAGCAGAGCACGATCCACCACCCAGCGATCCAGCGCCAGCATGTCGTCGGTTTTCACCAGATGTTGCGCCGGGTCAAAACCACTGAGATTCGACAGCAAAAAGCGCAGCGTATTGCGTATGCGGCGGTAGCTGTCGGACATGCGATTGAGGATTTCATCGCTGACCGACATTTCGCCACGGTAATCCGTGGCGGCCACCCACAGCCGGATGATGTCGGCGCCCAGTGTCTGCATGACTTTTTGCGGCGCCACCACATTGCCGACCGACTTGGACATCTTGCGACCTTGTCCGTCGACGGTGAATCCGTGTGTCAGCACTTTCTTGAACGGGGCACTGCCATTGGCGGCCAGCGCCGTCAGCAGGGACGACTGGAACCAGCCACGATGCTGGTCAGACCCTTCCAGATAAAGATCGGCCGGGTACTGCAGGCCCGCGCGTTTGAGCACCGCCGCATGTGTCACCCCGGAATCGAACCAGACATCCAGCGTGTCGGTCACCTTGTCGTAGTGCGCCGCTTCAGCGCCGAGCAACTCCTGCGCAGAGAGCCCGAACCAGGCATCAATACCGGCCTGCTCTACTTTCAGCGCGACTTTTTCGATCAAGGCGGCCGTATCCGGATGCAGCTCGCCGGTTTCCTTGTGCACAAACAAGGTGATGGGCACGCCCCAAGTGCGCTGACGCGAGATACACCAGTCTGGCCGGCCACTGATCATGCCCTCGATGCGCGCCTGCCCCCAATCGGGCACCCACTGCACACCGGGAATCGCCGTCATTGCCGCATCACGCAAACCATTCTGGCTCATGCTGACAAACCATTGTGGCGTGGCGCGGAAAATGATTGGCGTCTTGTGGCGCCAGCAGTGCGGATAGCTGTGCTGGATTTTCTTGTGCGCAAACAACAAGGAGCGATTGACGCGCGAGTGCGCTTTCAATGCCTCGATAATCGGCTCATTGGCCTTGTTCACATGCAGGCCAGCCAGCACAAGACCAGAACAGGTCGGGGGTGTACCAGGCAGGAACACACCGCCGCCATCTACCGGGTTGTCCACCAGCAACTGATATTTGCGGCCAATGACGAAGTCGTCCTGACCATGGCCGGGGGCCGTATGCACGGCGCCCGTCCCTGATTCTGCGGTGACATGCTCGCCCACAATCACCGGCACTTCGCGCTCAAAAAACGGATGCAGCAGCGTCAGATGCTCCAGCGCTGCACCGGTTACGGTGCCCAGCACTTCTGGTGCTTCGGCGTCGAAACGCGCAATCGCGGTTTCTGCCAACGCTTCCGCGACCACAAACGCGCGGCGCACGCCAGCGATGGTGCCCGCCACAATCGCATACGCAAATTCCGGATGAAGACTGACCGCCTGATTGGCGGGCAATGTCCAAGGAGTCGTGGTCCAGATAACGACATCGACCGGCAGGTCTAGCGCAACAAGCCCCGCACGGCGTGCAAGTTCCGCTACATCTTTGACCGGGAACCCGACATCAATCGCATGCGAGGATTTGTCTTCGTATTCCACCTCGGCTTCGGCCAAGGCCGAGCCACAATCCATGCACCAGTGCACCGGCTTCATGCCTTTGTGCAAATGACCATTCTGCGCAATTTTGCCGAGCACACGGATGATGTCGGCTTCCTGCGCGAAATCCATAGTGAGATACGGATTGAACCAGTCGCCCAGCACCCCTAAACGCATGAAATCGGTGCGCTGCTTTTCGACCTGCGACTGGGCGTAGTCGCGGCAATGCTGACGAAACTCGGCCGCCGACACTTTCTGCCCGGGCTTGCCGACTTTCTTTTCGACATTGAGCTCGATAGGCAAGCCATGGCAGTCCCAGCCCGGCACATAGGGTGCATCAAAGCCGGAAAGGGTTTTCGACTTGACGATGATGTCTTTCAGTATCTTGTTGACCGCATGACCGATATGAATGTCACCATTCGCATACGGAGGGCCGTCATGCAGGATGTATTTCGGTGCACCGCGGCGCGCCTCGCGAATTTTCTCGTAGAGCTTTTTTGCCTGCCAGGCAGCGACCATGGCGGGCTCGCGGGTAGACAGGCTGGCCTTCATGGCAAAGCCGGTGTCAGGCAGGTTCAGCGTCGGCTTGTAATCCACGGCATTGCTGTTCTGTGCCGAGGCGTCCTGCGTTTTGTCTTCAGTGCTCATGGGGTGCGCTTCGCTTGTTGTCGTCTGGCCACGGGACAAGGGCCAGGTTTTAAAAAATCAGAGCTCAAAAAAATGGCGTGTGTCGGCAATGTCTTTGGCCATTGCCGTTTTCAATTCTTCCAGTGAGCCGAACTTCAGTTCTGGCCGCAGCTTTTGCGCAAACACCACCCGGATGCGGCGGCCGTAAATTTCACCTGCAAAATCCAGCAAATGCGTTTCAATCCGCTCGTCACTGCCGTTTACGGTGGGGCGTTTGCCCACACTGGCGGCGCCCGGCACCGGTGTCGGGCCTACCCCTTCCACCGTCACGGCATAGATGCCCGAGAGTGGCGATACCCGCCGGCGCGACGGGATATTGGCTGTCGGCACGCCGAGCGTGCGCCCGATCTTGTCGCCATGCGCCACACGGCCACTCACGGCATACGGCCGCCCCAGCAACTGCGCTGCCTGCGCGAAATCGCCTGCGTGTATCGCAGCACGGATGCGTGTGCTGCTGACACGCTCACCGGCCACCAGAACAGTGGTGGTGCTTTTTACTGCAAAACCGAATTCGTCGCCGGCGGCTTGCAGCACCGCAAAATCACCCGAGCGATCACAGCCGAAACGAAAATCATCACCGATCACCAGATGCCGGCAGCCCAGCCCGTCCACCAGCAGCTTCTGCACAAACTCGCGCGCGGTCAGTGCGCGGAAGTGCTCATCAAAGCGCACACACAACACACGCTGCACGCCGGCGGCGGCCAACGCGTCAATTTTGTCGCGCCAGTGCATGAGCCGGGCCGGCGCCTTGTCGCCCTGAAAGAATTCCTGCGGCTGCGGCTCGAAAATCATCACCGTGTCTGGCAGACCGAGTTGCTGCCCGGCCTGCTGCAGTTCCGACAGGATGACCTGATGACCGCGGTGCACACCGTCGAAATTGCCGATAGTCACCACGGAGCCGTGGTGGCGAGGGCGAAGATTGGCAAGACCGCGGATGACTTCCATTGCAGAATCAGGGACTTGGCTGAAAGCCGGGCAGTATAAAGGAAAGCCCCCGGATTGCGCAGTTGCCCACGAAGGCGGGGGCGCAGGGGCCGACACCCCTCGCGTGGTCAACCATGGCGTCTTTCACAGGGCAATGGGGAAGGCCTCGTGACTCAATGATGGCGTATCTCGCGCAGCCGGAATCCACCCACCAGTAAGGCCGCAAAGTACGTGCCGGCGCCCAGTGCACAAATCCCCAGAATGGTCGCCACCTTGTACAGGGCGCGCTGGGCCAGCCACCACTCCGTTCCCGGCATCACCAGCAGCAGCACCGTCACCATCACCGCATTGGCGCCCAGATACAGGATGCCCAGCCGTATCCAGTGCCGTTCGAGCCGGAAGATGCCGGCCTTGCGCAGGCCATGGTAGAGAAGCCCCGCGTTCAGGAAAGCCGCCAGCGTGCTCGCCAGCGACAAGCCCACATGCTTGAGCTCCCAGACCAGAATGAGGTTGAACACCATGTTGGCCACCATGGCGATGACACCGATACGCACGGGCGTACGGACGTCCTGGCGGGCGTAAAAGCACGGCGCAAACACCTTGATCAGCATGAAG
>JAUXNL010000418.1 GCA_030684415.1 Moraxellaceae bacterium
TCCGCCTGAACCAGAACCTGCTTCTTGTATTCGTCCGTGTAGCGGGTGCGCGGCTTGGCTGCGCAGGGATTGGTTTTCATGGGTCACCTCGGTCGGAAAGTTACGCTTATCCGGGTGTCCGGGAAACTGGGGGAGGATCAATCCACTACGGCGTTGGTCAATTTGGCATCCGGAATGTTGATCCACCAGCCAGGATTCGCCGGAACAGCATAGGCGCTGGCACAGCGATCAGGATTGGCGGCGGTTCCACACACAGGAGTATCACCTGCCGTTGGTGTTGTTTTGGTATAGCGGGGATAGGCGACTTGCTGCCGTTGAAAAGAAATGAAGAAGTCACTGGTGTTAACCAATGCGAATCCATGCAATACACGCGTATTAGCGATCAATCGTGCGTAGCCGGAGCCGATGATGCCGGCAAGCCCTCCATTGAGCTTCAAGGCCAAATCGGCGAGTTCAAGCTGGTTCATTCGCGTACCCGCATAATCGATATAGAGGGTATCTCCCGGCCCGCAATCATCTGCTGCAAGAGCCGTGTTACCGGCGCAACCATAACCATTTGAACCTATAACCGTCAGTGGCAATGAGGCTGAAAGCTCCGCCCCGACAAACCCGCTCAAGGAGTTTATGCCAGAATGGCAATTCAATTGGCCTGGGCTGCTCAGCACTGAAGCGGCCGTACAATTTCCGGCATGCTCAATATTGGTTTGGCCAGTTTCATATTTCCGACCCACGCCCACATAGCCGTCAGCTGACTGCGCTCCTATTTTTATGCCCACCACCTCTCGTGTAGACGGGTTATTTTCATTCTTGAACGCAATCTCGATATAAGGCCTTCTCAAAACAAAATTACTCGTCGCCGGGGCGCCCGCAACCGAGTTGGTTCGACCCATAAATCGAACATAGTCCATATCAATGTCACAGGCGGGTGTTGCAACCAGATTGTCGTTTATACCGCCACACCCCAACTGCATCTTGGCAATGTTCAAGTTGAAATCCAGTTGAGCATCCAGGCCCATTCTGAAGAAACTGAAATCTGTTGCGCTACCGGCCCCCATCTGCCCGACCAATGAATTAGGCGCAATCCGGTCTGACCATATGAACGCCTGACCAGAATGGTCCGATAACTCTTCATCTGACATGCCCTGCATGCCCGCTTGCGCACATGACACTGACATCAGGATCGTCATTGAAAAAAGCTTTATTGAATTCATTTTCATTATTATCGTTCCTTCAAAATCCGAAAATCAGCATTTTTCCATCGACATTAATGCCCGCAGCCTGCCCTGCCATATTGGAGATTTTGAGTCCGAGCACCGATCCCGTTGCGTTGTCACACAGATAACCAGCCCCTGTACAACTGCCCGTCGCATCAAATTCAGCCGCAACACGACCAATCGTTAATGATGCCCGAATATCCTGATAGCCCGTTTTGGCAGGGAAACTCAAAACCAGCGCCGGTCTGTTATTGGGGTCAGCCAACAGTTGATTACCAGCACTGTCACGAAATCGGGAAAGATTTCGGTAGGGCGTACTTGCATTGGGCGTCGACCCGGAGTCCAACAAAAGATCTACATAACGCAAGAGGAAGTAATAGTCCTTCAGCATTACCCACTGACCCGGCCTACCCGCAAACTCCAAACCAAGACGGCACGGGTTGTTATTTCCGACACAATTATTAAAAGGAGCCGTGGATATAGGAGCACCATTGGCATCCGCATTGGCACGCAACTCAATTTGCATGGAAATACCGTCCATACCTATTGATTCTGCAAGCTCATGATCGCTCAGTGCTTCTGCGGAAAATGCTCGCCCCGTCAATAGCACTGCCATCCCTAAAAATAGTGAAGATTTCCTGTTCATCACTGATTTGCCCCCAGGCTCGTCAGCTTCATATAGGTTATTGACAACCCTTCTATACGCGAATCGCCAAGATTAACGGCCGTGTTTGCCGCCACATTGACGTCGTATCGAGTAAAATTTCCTAGCGTTCCATTTCCACTATTTCCTTCCGCTCCTCGCGTCATTCCCAAACGCAAACGATCAGCCGCAACTGGCGAGTTAACCCGGGCGCGGAAGTCTGTGACATCCAGCCGATTCCACCGATACGTAAAAAGTGGAAATGCCGTAATGCCGTAAAAGAAAACTCCATCATCGGTCGAGTTCCCCAGGTTCCTGACGCCCGTGCTGGCCGTACACCCTGTTCCAGCACAGGAGGGAAACCAGTCGCCCCACCGAGAGTAACCATGCGTTTCGTAGTAACGCGCCCCCGGCTTGGGCACCGTGCTGACACCATTCAGACCATTTCTTGCCGTGATATAACCTGTCGTATCACCCGCCACCGCCGAATAGAAATCGTTATACACATTTGCAACATTAGGAATCCGGTTAAGCTCAAGAGTGAAATTCCCATCTTTTACCAGCGCATAGCCTGGTGCTGCGCCTCGCGTCGAGTCCAGCGTCATCGCCTGATAAAACATTTGGCCTAACGGCACAAAAGCGGAAACATTGCGGAAATGCATGCCTTCATTCGGATGGAAAATGACAGGGACACCCTGAGCATCGCTGGTGGTGCCGGTCTGTGCCAGGCTCAAGCGAAAGTCACCCCTGAGATAGCTGTGATAAAACAAACCAAGTGTCTGATTATTGACATTGGTATTGCCTGCAGCAGGGTCAGTGACACGGAACATGCGCAATACACTGTTTTGCGCATTGCCCTGAATGATGGTTTGTGTCTTGAGACGGTTTCCCTGCCCCGCCGCAATCGCAGCACCGGGGTCTCCGGGAAACACGTTATTGCGATCAACCTCGATTTCGCCCCAGAAGGCGAAGCGATAATTGTCTTGGGCGTTAGTAATGGCTGGCGCCGCACCTGCCGTGCTTGGCGCCAGCACATCAAGCACTGTACGTGAAATGGCGGCTCCATCCGTGTTAAAGCCCGGATAGTTGAATGCCCTCACAATGTAAGGATTGTCATGTGCAGCAAATCGAGGGACCCCTCCTCCTCGAGGGCAGCCCAAGCCGTTGAATCCTTGGCTGGCACATGCCCCCTCAGACCAGTTTGTCTGGGCGCCTACCCCCCCAACTCCCGACATGGTGAAGCCATACCAGCGCAGATCGCCTCGCCGAAATGAAAGCCCGGCGGGCCGCGCCCCAGCCCAGTCTGAACCGGTCTGCTCAATGTAGCCGGTTGGCTCGATCGCAAATCGCCAATCTTCCAGCGCAATGGCAATGCCGGCGCCGCTTACAGCGCTGAGATCCGCATCGTCAAGAGCCTCTATCGCAGGTGCAGGCAGGGCCAGCAAGAGCATGGGAATGGCAAGGTAGAACTGTGGCAGGTGGAGAGGCTTCATGGTGCCCTCTTGTTGTTTTTGTTAATGACTGAACAGGTGCCAGACCAAGCCAGCCCTTCATTCAAGCCAGTTTTTTGATACTATTTGGTCACGATATTACATGCAAAGAAAGCATTAGCCATACCCTATCGGCCAAAAAAGACAGAATGCATGTAAATATGTATTCATTTAAGGCAAGCCAATGATTTTGAAGGACTAGTTTGACTGTACCACTGGGGGCAGATACGGGATTAGCGGCTTGAGCAGGGGGGGGGCATGAAGCAGTGCCCTAGCGACGAAAATCGGTGGCGGAGCCTGCACCTCAAAACCACCCAACAAGAGAGCTCCATGAGCGCGGCCCATAAAAAAACCACCCGAAGGTGGTTTTTTTATGGGCCGCGCTATGCGGATCAATTACAAGTGTCACTCACGGCTCGGGAGGTCATACGACCACGGCTCTTTTGCAGCTCCGTCTCGTTTATATTAGCGGGATCAAGCTTGCCTAATGCCGCGAAGAGGCTGAGAACGTTTGTCCACAAGCTTTTCAGTCGCACTCCATTCACCGTCTCATCACTGAACATCTGGTATCGGGCACTTGGGGGAGCCGAGGCATCTACTCGAAGGCTCACCAAAGCCTGGTTACCCGCAACCGTACCCGCATGAACACCCGCCAAATCCCCGAAATTGCCCTCATCATTCGGCACAATGAAAACCAGATTGAGATAACGCTCGGAGGTCTCCCCTACTGAGAACGCTTCTGCAACCACACCCACCAAGCGCTCTGTCGTACCGTTGAAATCGACAAATGTGTCGGCATCAACAACCGTGCAATCATTGTCCGTATCAGAAACAATACTGCCATCAGCGAGAATATCAAGTCTCAGTGGGACTCCGACAGGACATCCTGCAGGGCATACAGTTGAAGCAGGCTGTGAGTCATTAAACTGGACACTTAATCGAATCGGAAAGCTCAGAGCCGACCATACATCCGGGTCCAGTGTCGGTGTAACCGGACGAGTTCTTTCTAACGATGCCCACGAGTGACTCGCCTGTAACACCGTACTCGCCCCACTCTTTACCTCAAAACGGCCAACCCGCAGCGCAATTTCCGGGTCGGTTGCAAACGTATCTCCATAGTAAGACTTATAGGGAGCCGTGGAGCCGCGCATTGCATCTTGCAATAGCTCGCCCTGAGTAAAAATCAGACGCTCACCTGAGTCCATATCAAAAGCAAGCCCCTGCACTTTTCCATCAATTGTCCACCGGGGCAAACTGCTTTGATCCAGTGCCATCGGCTTCGGATCCTTCAGCAATGGCAATCCACTGAGAGGAGTGCTTGCCGTGATTTTGGAGTAAAAACCATTTCCGAACATACGCCCTTTTCTATCAACACCAATCCACACCGCGCTGATCAACTTGTTACTTGAGCCTGACGAGTAACGCCCCACCATGTCGGCGACGTCGATTGTTGCCTCAAACGTCGTCATCAAAGGATTAGGAACGGAATAAATACCGGCTCTCGCCGTCAAAATACCTGTCTTCATTGCCGCTCTGGCGTCAATCAACGAAACCAATGGCTTCGCTGGGGCAAACAAAGCCAGCGCGGGGAGCACGAGAGCCTCAAAGCCCGACTCCGTACTGAAGTCGTCAGGTGTCATTGATCTCAAAAGACTGCCCAAGAATATTTTCTTTTCGCTTTCTTTCAGACTGATAACTTTCGTCGGATTACCCGTTGTGACACTCCCATCATCAAGTGTTTGTAAAAGTCGTGCGATATTTTCAGCCGCCAATGGAAAAGGATTACCATTGCTACGATCACCATCAGCCACCAATGATGCTGGGGTAACAATTATCGATGCCTGAGACCCTGTTAACCCCAGCCGCCTGGACTGAACCTTGTAAGTTCCCAAAACGGCTTTTTTCTCAACATCAGGATGAGAAATGAGAAACGTGACCTCAGACCCGTTCGGACAGGAGAAGCCGCCATCCACGGTTGTTACTGACCGCACCTCACCACATTCATAATTAAGGCGAAAAACAGCAGCATCAATAAAGCGACCCGATACACACGTCACACCTGTCAGCGCACTACACTTGCGCTCACCCACACCAACGGGAGGGTTGGGCAAGTTATTGCTTTCCGGCGTACAAGAAGCCAAAAGCGCAGATGCTGCCGTTACAGCAAAGAGAAAAGAATTCTTAGTTATCTTCTTCATAATAAAAGCCGCCACTTCATGCCGATCTGGCCAGTGTCAGACACCGGGAAATCCTGCTCAGCCGGCGTTGAGGCAGGCATCACAAACAGTACAAAATGCTCATCAGGAAGAAGAGTAATTCGTCCCTCCAAGCGCTGATGTCGTGAATTTGTAGCCGGATAACGACGAGAAAAATAACCTGACACCAAACGGGTCGCACAACCATCAGACCCAGCAAACGCTACCAACGGCTCAACAAAGCCAGGTGACTTACTACGAGACGAATAAGACGTAACCACAAGCTCTCCCACCGCAGGGGTCAGTACAAAAGCAGCAACGACATCACCCGCCTTAACAAACTGCCTTGCTTTTTTGTCGAATGAGACTGATCTCTCTTGCGCTCCCTCCAGAAGTGGTTGTGCGCTGGCACGACGCTCCGCGGAAAGACAACGAGATGCCAGCGACAGCCGAGTTGCAGTCTCACCATCAGCGGGTAGCATTTCAAATCGGTCCGGCAATGACTCAAACAGTTCAGGAACATCAACCTTCAGAAGGGGCGCCAAAGGAGCATCTGCATCATCAGAAAGACTTTCCTCTATCTGTGTTCCCATGACACCTTTGAGCACAAAAAATCTTTTCTTTTTCTGAGGATTAAATCCTTGCCTCTCCAATTGCTCACTATCCATGTACTCTTCACCTTCCAGTGTTTTCGGGGCGGCGGGCAGCTTAGCCACAGAAGGACGCGAAGGCGGTACAGGCAAGGTTTGAACAGATGTAGCGGGAGGAGCATCAGGGGCAGACGGATACTCAATCGTCCGCACACGCCCCCCAGGCTCAACAATTTGATAGAACTGCTTTTCTGCAACAGCAGAGGTTGAGAATAGAAGAAGCGCAAGCCACACAAAACGGGCAGGTATCACTGAAATTACCAGCGCGTGCGATAGGCAATGCCAATCATGGTGATTTGTGCCTCGGTCTTTACATCAAGGCCCGCATAGGGATTATAAACAATGTTATCCAAGCCGGTGCAATTCACATTACAGCTCGTATTCGCAGGAATCGAATCCTTCGAGTACAAAAACATCGCCGTCAGATCGATTTCAGTATCCTTATCAAATTGATAGCCGATTCCCGTGCCAAACATGTGCGCATCATTGATAGGCACTAGCGATGAGCGCTTGTTATCCGGAATGGCCGAGTTGCGAGGCTCGTAACCCAAACGGAACTTGAGTCGCTCATTCCATGAGTACTCCATACCAAGCCCCCAACTCCAGGGGCTCTGATACCCCAAAGGAAAATTGAGCTGCGTCAGTGTCGTTCCTGGCGCCAGCAAGCGGGCGAGACGCAATACACTAGGCGTGCGATCAAACTTGAAAACGAAAGAGTCCCATGCGGCATAGTCTGTCCAGCCGATATCGAAATTTACCTGTAAATCCGGGAAGAGCTTGTACTTAATCCCT
>JAUXNL010000428.1 GCA_030684415.1 Moraxellaceae bacterium
TCCGGCCAGGAATGGCTGGGGGAGATTCCGGTACATTGGGGTTTGCAACGCTTAAAGCTGTTAGCCGAGGTTCGAGGCGGATTGACCTTGGGCAAACAGTACTCCGGCGAATTGTTGGAGTACCCGTATCTGCGCGTCGCAAACGTTCAGGATGGTTATCTGAAGTTGGACGATGTCCTGACTGTTGAAGTGCCCGTATCAGAGGCCGTATCGAACCTTTTGGCAAATGGCGATGTGTTGATGAATGAAGGTGGCGACATAGATAAGCTTGGCCGGGGCTGCGTTTGGCGAGACGAGATCAAGCCCTGCCTCCATCAGAACCACGTATTTGCCGTCAGGCCTCATTCCGTTGATTCCGATTGGCTGGCGCTTTGGACCTCAACACTCGAAGCAAAGCACTACTTCGAGAGCCGCGCTAAGCGCTCGACCAATCTTGCATCTATATCTGGATCGAACATCAAGGAGCTTCCGGTTCCATTGCCGCCGATTGACGAGCAACTTGCAATACAGCGGTTCCTGACCGGAAGGCACTCCCGGTTTGAGAAGATCCGTAACGAATTGCGAGACTCGCTGCGCCTACTAGCAGAACGCCGCGCCGCACTGATCACCGCTGCTGTCACCGGGCAGCTCCCGATGAAGGAAATGGTCTAATGAAGCTGAAAAGTTTAGGGCTGACCAACTTTCGGGGCTTTGAGCGGCTGGATATCGACTTTGACGAGCGGCTAACCGTTATTGCCGGTGTCAACGGTGTTGGCAAATCGACCATCCTGCAGGCCATCGCGATAGCCTATTCCCACTCCCTGCAAGAATTCACGATTTCACGAGAGAAGCCTTTGCCGGTAATTGATGCCGACATCCAGCAAGGTAAGTCCATCTGTATCATTGAAATGGAAAGCAATGGTTTAGGGGCTGCGTCGTTGATCACCTTCCTTTCCAAAGAAAGCCTTGATAAGGGCGAAAAGCTGGCGCTTGGGCTTAAGCAATCCCAGATGAAAAAGGATCTGACGCTTCTGGAAAAGGGGTCGCCAGATTACAAAAACCTTAAAAACGAAATTACCTGGATAGACAAAAGACTGGAAGGCAACTTTGAGAAACGCTTGAATTGGTTGTTTACCGACACCCATGAATCAGAGGCACGGCTGAAGCGCTACTTAAAAAGCAGTCCGACGCAAGCGCTGGTTGTCTATTACTCGACACACCGCTTGCTTTCAAGGCTTCCGCCAAAGCTTCAAGGTACATTGCCTTTCAACCAAGCAGCAGCATTCTCAAAATCCCTGACGCAACTTGAGATATCACTGAACGAGTTTGCCAAGTGGCATCGTGCCATGGGCTCGACTCGGATGATCCGAAAAGACTCAGAGCATAGCTCGCGAATTCTGAAGCGAATTCTGAAGCTACTTCAAGAGGCAATTTCTGGCCTCATACCTCAGATCAAGGAATTTTGGTTTCATGAGGAAAACCCGCCTCGATACTCCGTCATGAAAGACGCGACGATGGATGAGCATTTCAATGGAAAGCAGGCTGGAAAGCAGCTCTTTTTGGAGCAATTATCCGACGGCGAACGTGGCCTGATTGCACTGCTATTTGATCTCACCCGCCGTCTCGCCATCGCCAATCCGAACAGTGAAAACCCAATTGCGGAAGGTGAAGCACTGGTGCTGATTGATGAAGTTGAATTGCACCTGCATCCAAAATGGCAACGTGATGTGTTGCATCGCCTTCGCGACACATTTAGATCCTGTCAGTTTGTCGTAACTACTCACTCGCCACAGGTATTGGGCGAAGTTGAAGCAAAGTGTGTGCGTTTTTTGGAATACCTTGATGACAAGGTTAGCGTAACCATTCCGGCGGAAGCTTATGGCATCGATTCGAATCGAATCCTGCAGGAGTTCATGGGCACGCCGATCCGTAACCAGCAGACGGACAGTGAGCTTAAGACTATTTTCGAATTGATCGACCGAGAACGTTTCGATGATGCTCGCGCTGCAATGTTGAGCTTTGAAAACAAAGACCGCTCTAGTGAACCTGAACTGACACGCGCGAGATCGCTGATCCGGTTTTTAGAGGGCAAAGTGTAAATGCGGACGATCAAAAAGGGTAAAGAGCCACGGGTACTGGTGACTTACCGCAAAAAAGACGATGCTACGTTCAACAATCTACCAGGAGATGTGAAAAAAGAAATTCAAGACCAACTGGTGCGGGAACAGCATGGATTGTGTTGCTACTGTCAGTCTCGTATCCGTGCCTCGGGTGATGGAATGAAAGTTGAACACTGGCAAAGCCAGAGCCCATATAAATATCCCGAGCGACAGCTTGACTATTCAAATATGCTTGGTGCGTGCTGTGGTGGTCAAAAATACGGACAGAAAAGCTCACGTGAGCAACACCATTGCGACACACTCAAAGGTGATTCGGATCTTTGTTTCAGCGTATGCGATTCGGCGCATCCAATCGAGAGAAAGATTCAATTCTCTAGCCTCGGCCGAATAAGTTCGGACGATCCAGATATTGATGATGCAATTAATAATGTGCTCAATCTGAATCTGAGTGTACTGATTGAGAACCGCAAGAGGGCACTCACGGGATTTTTGGAGGGGTTGGAAACCGTGGGAACGAAGAAAGTTGATTACGTCAAAGAATTAACCCGCTGGGACGGGTCAAAGAGTGAAGAGTTGCCGCCTTTTTCTCAAATTGTTGTCCATTATCTGATGAAAAAAAACAAGAGCGTCGTGTCATGAAATCCAGCTCCGAAGCCGCCTTCGAAACCGCCATCGAGTCGATCTTGCTGAGCGACGGTTATACGCGGATCAATGGCAAAGGCTTCGATCGCGAGCGCGCCATCTTCCCCGATGAGGCGCTGGCGTTCATCCGCGCTACACAAGGCAAAGTGTGGGAAAAGCTGGAGGCATCGCACGGCGAGCAGACTGGCGCGCGCGTGCTGGAATCGCTCTGCAAATGGCTGGACACCCACGGCACGCTGGCCACG
>JAUXNL010000438.1 GCA_030684415.1 Moraxellaceae bacterium
GACCTACAACAAGGTCAGTGACCTGCTCGAACATCCGGAAAGCGAAGCCGGCCGCAAAGTGGCAAAAGATCATGCGGATGTGGTCGAGCCTGTGCAGCGTCTGTATGAGCTGTTCAAGATTCTGCGTGCCTCGCGTGAAAAGCGTGGGGCTCTCGATTTTCACAGCAATGAAACCCGCATCATTTTCAGCAAGGATCGCAAGATCGAGAAAATCGTGCCGGTCGTGCGTAATCAGGCGCATATGCTGATTGAAGAATGCATGCTCGCCGCTAACGTCTGCGCGGCAGGTTTTGTGGCCAAGCATGAATTGCCGGCGCTGTACCGTAATCATGAGGGCCCGCGTGACGAGAAGCTGTCAAAGCTGCGCACGTATCTTGGCGCCATCGGTATTCCGTTCACCGCGGGCAAAAAGCCCCAGCCGTCTGATTTTCAGGCTGTGCTGGAGAAAATCCACGATCGTCCGGATGCACACATCATCCAGACCATGCTGTTGCGCTCTCTGACGCAGGCAGTTTATGCGCCCGAGAATCTGGGTCATTTTGGTCTGGCGTACGAAGCCTATGGGCACTTCACCTCGCCTATTCGCCGCTACCCCGATTTGCTGCTGCATCGCGTGATTCGTGCGCGTCTGCGCACGGAGCACAGTCTGGTCGAGGCAATGAGCGACCGTGTGCGTCGCATGCGCGGCAAGACGGCCGCAGATGCCGGCATGCCGGACATGGCGAAGATGCTGGCCTATGGCGAGCATTGCTCGATGACGGAGCGCCGTGCAGATGAAGCGACACGCGATGTCATGGCCTGGCTCAAATGCGAATACATGCAGGACCGTATTGGTGAGGACTTCGATGGTGTGGTGGCGGGCGTTACGTCTTTCGGTATTTTTGTCGAGCTGACTGATATCTATGTTGAAGGCCTGGTGCATATCAGCAATCTGAAAGATGACTACTACGATTTCGATGCCACCATGCAAAAGCTCGTGGGCAGTCGTTCCGGCATCCAGTTCGGTCTTGGCGATACCGTGCGGGTGAAGGTGGCCGCGGTGAACATGGATCAGCGCAAGATGGATTTCCAGCTCATCGGTGGCGGCAGCACGCTACGCCGTGGCGGGCCGCGCATGGCCTCGCCGGAAATGGACAATGCGCCGAAAGGTGCGCGCAAAGGCGCTGACAAGAATGGCAGCCGGAATCCTCGAGGTGGGCGCGGTGGCGGCGGTGGTGGCAAGCCGGCGGCCGGCGGCGGCTCCGTGCGCGACCGTCTGCGCAAGGGCGACATTCCCGGTGACAAGAGCAAGCCGGCCAGCCCCGCAGGCGGAAAGGGCGGTGCAGGCAAGCCACCACAGGGGCGCAAGAAGAAATAAATGGCCAAGAATATTGTGGTGTTCGGCCTGCACTCGGTGCAGGCCTATCTGGATCGGCATCCCGAAGGTGTGCTGGAAGTTTTTCTGCTGAAAAGCCGCGATGATGAGCGCCTGAACCGTTTGGTGCAGGCACTGCGTCCTCTTGGCCTGACCCTGCAATGGCGGGATCGCGCGCAGCTTGATGAGCTGGCGGGAGACTCTCACCACCAGGGCGTGGTGGCGCGGGTGCGTGAAGTGCCGCCGGGCGATGAACATGCACTGGAGGACTTTCTCGACACGCTGACCGCGCCGCCGTTTTTGTTGCTGCTCGATAACATCACGGACCCGCACAATCTGGGCGCTTGCCTGCGGTCGGCGGATGCCGCCGGTGTGCAGGCCGTCATCACGCCCCGCGACAAGTCGGCCTCCATTACCCCGGTGGTGCGCAAAGTGGCGTGTGGCGCGGCAGATGTGTTGCCATTTTTTCAGGTCACCAATCTCGCGCGTTGCATGGATATGCTCAAAGAGCGCGGTATCTGGCTGGTGGGGACGGCACTTGAGGAAGGCGCGCAGTCGCTCTACGACGCCTCACTGAAAGGCCCCCTGGCCGTGGTGATGGGAGCAGAGGGCAGTGGTATGCGCCGGCTGACGCGCGAGAGCTGCGACAGCCTGGTTTACATCCCGATGGCGGGCAGTGTGGAAAGCTTGAACGTCTCCGTGGCCACCGGCGTCACCTTGTTCGAGGCGCGCCGGCAGCGTGGGAGTTGAGCGGGGGTTGAGAGGAGGGTTGAGTGAGTATTGAGCGCTACTCAGTGCTCGCGAATGCGGATGGTGGCATTGCCCAGATTGGCATTGCTCACATAAACGTCGCCAATATAGCCGGCGGTGGGACTGCCAAGGGCAATTCGCTCAAGGCTCATGCCGACATTGGTCAGCCCGGTGCCGGTTTCAAGAACGATGGTATCGTTTTCGAACAGCACGCGGGTGTTGACCAGATTGATGCCGCTGACACCCACGCGTCCGATCGAGATTTCACCGCCGCTGTTGCTGTCGATAAGGCGCAGACCGCTGAGACTGATGTCGCCAATATTGCTGTTGAGGGTGATCAGTGCGGTATTGGCATCGGGCGCGGCCAGCTCGGCTCGCAGCGTCATGCCCGGAGCAATCCTGAGCACGCCGTCGATGGCGAAAAACGTGGTGGAGTTGCCGAATGAGTTGGTGCCGGCAATGGCATCTGCCGCGCCCAGCTTCGTCCCGGTCATGTCGATGGTGATACCGTTTGGCGCGTAAACAGTGCTGACAATACGGTCGCCGTTCGGTACGCCACGCAGACCGATTTGCAGGTTTTCGGCATTGAGCGTGAGCGGCCCCACTACCAGTGCACCTGCCGGGTCGTAGCCAATGCCCGCAAGTGGTGTATTGGACAGTCCATCGTCGTCAACAATGCCGATGGTGGCGCGCACCTCGGTGTCGACAACCATATCCAGGCCGCCAGCCGCGCGCTTCACGTCAACGGCAATGCGGGCATACCCATCATTTGCCAGAAAAAGAATGGTGTTGGCGATGCCGCTCTCGAGTCCAGCGCGCTGGAGCATCATGCTCGAGCTGTCGTTAATGTCCCGGACAGAAGGATTCAACAGGCGGCCAAAGAGGTCATTGGCGTTGATCTCTATGCGAGGACGCAAGTCGGGACTGACGGTGCGCAGGCCGGCGAGACCGATGCTGTCGAGGTCACCAGTGTCGAGCTGGTTCAGGCGGAACGAGCGGAATGTGCTGCGTGCGGTGCTGGCGCTGTCGGCCGGCTGAAGCT
>JAUXNL010000439.1 GCA_030684415.1 Moraxellaceae bacterium
TGCAAACACCGGGGCCGCCACACAGAGCGAACGCAGCGGCCAGCACTGCCAGCAGCTTACAAATCCTTGAGCCAGCGCGACACATCCTGCAGCGCGTCATGTCGCGTCATGTCGGTTTGCAAGGGCGTCACGCTGACATAGCCCTCGCCCACCGCATGAAAATCCGTGCCTTCATCGGCATCGGCCGGATCGCCCACAATGCCGATCCAGAACGCGCGCCGGCCGCGCGGGTCCTGCACGGTCAGGATATCCTTGGCGCGGCTGCGGTGCCCCAAGCGTGTCACCTGAAAGCCGCGCAACGCTTCCAGCGGCAGGTCCGGCACATTCACATTGAGAATGGTGCGGTGCGGCAACCGCAGCCGGTGCCAGCCTTCAATCAAGCGCGCCACCATGGCCGCCGCCGGACGATACGAGTCGATACCCAGGCCGCGTGCATGTGCCCCCACCAGCGAAACGGCAATGCCGGTCTTGCCGAGGAACCGGCCTTCCAGCGCGGCCGCTACCGTGCCGGAATACAGCGTGTCGTCGCCCAGATTGGCGCCGGCATTGATGCCCGACACCACCAGATCCGGCTCGAAATCGAGAAAGCCGTTCAAGGCCAGATGCACGCAGTCCGCCGGCGTGCCATTCACCGACCAGAAGCCGTTGGTTTCTTGCACCGGACGCAACGGCCGGTCCAGCGTCAGTGCACTCGAATACGCGCTGCGCTCACTGTCGGGTGCCACCACCGTGACCGCACCGATCTGCGCCAGCGCCTCGGCCAGTGCTGCCAATCCGGGCGCATGCACGCCATCGTCATTACTCAACAGGAACTTCATGCAGACCGCTCTCCCGCAACTGCGCGAGCTCGCGCAAGACACTGGTGGCAAAGGCGCCCGATGGTAAAGCAAAAGACAGATGAAGACTGCCATCCGCACCATGCTCCCAGTGCAGATCGCCGACTCGCAGGCGCAAGGCCCGACGTTGCGCCTCCAGACCGAAAGCGCCCAGCCGCTCTGCCAATCCTTCCGTCAGTGCCGAAACGGTCTGCTCCAGCGCCAACACATCCTCCGTCACCGCTGGCACGCCACGGCCAAACAACGGCCCGGTGGGGTGGAGCTCTTGTGCCTGAATGCGCGAAGGCAACGCCTCATCATCCGCCTCGGGGCGAAAGAAGCTGCCACGACCATCCAGCATGAGCACATCACCGGGCAGCATGACCGCCCACTGCCCTGCCGCTACCCGCTCGCCCAGTACACGATTGAAAAACGCCGAGCGCACAGCCGAGATCATCAATCCTTCGCGGTGATTCAGGCGCCGGCGCGGCTTGCCCGCCAGCAGGCTTTCTCCCGCCGCCAGATTGGCATTGCCGTGGCCGAAACGCTGCGGGCCGATGTAATTCGGTACGCCGCCATCCGCCAGCGTCTGCAAACGGGCGTCGATTGCTTCGGGCGCGCCGTCGACATCACGCAGTACGAGATGAAAGCGGTTGCCGAGATGCGCGCCACGCTTCAACTTGCGAGCATTCCAGGTTTGCGTGAGCAGCTCGATGTCATCGCACCATACGGGCGAAAAATCCGGCAACTGCCGGTTGGGCACATGCACGCTGAACCATTGTGTGGTGACAGCTCGCCGGTCCTTGAGCCCGGCATAGCTCACCGCATCCAGCGGCACACCGGCCGCCTCGGCAAGCCGGCCGGCCACCCAGGCCGTGTTCTGGTTGCGTTTACGGATGTGCAGGAAGACATGCTCGCCCTCGCCGCTGGGCTCGAACGAGGCCAGCTCGTCCACACGAAAATCTTCGGGCGAAGCCCGCAAGCTGGCCAGGCACACCGGCGCGCCATGAGCAAAGGGCTGGTGTTCCAGCAGAAAAGCGGACCAGTTCATTCGGAGCCTCTGATTATCGTCCCCATGAAACCGGAGACCCTGTGCCGCCAGCGCGTCGAGAGCAAAGTCGAGATAGACATACACAGGAACGTGGCGGCCGTCGGCACATTCGCCCGTACAAGCCGCCCGAAAAAACGGCGCCTCACACCGGCAGCAGCATCACCACGGCATGCGCTTCAATACCTTCGCGACGGCCGACAAAACCGAGCTTTTCCGTGGTGGTCGCCTTCACGCTGACAGCGTCGGCCGCCACGCCAGCATCGGCGGCAATCCGCTCACGCATGAGCACCACATGCGGCGCCAGTTTGGGGCGCTCGGCCAGCACGGTGATGTCGGCATTCCCCAGCACAAAGCCCTGCGCGCGCATGAGGCCGACGACATGACGCAGCAACTGGCGGCTGTCCGCACCGCTGTAGGCGGCATCGGTATCGGGAAAATGCTGGCCGATGTCGCCAAGTGCCAGCGCACCGAGAATGGCATCGCAGAGGGCATGCAGCACCACATCACCATCGG
Source organism: Moraxellaceae bacterium (assembly GCA_030684415.1). Lineage (GTDB taxonomy): Bacteria > Pseudomonadota > Gammaproteobacteria > Pseudomonadales > Moraxellaceae > UBA2031. The sequence continues at coordinate 2,380 of JAUXNL010000439.1, forward strand.
AGTGCGCCACCAGGCCCTGCTCATGCGGAATCCTCACACCGCCGAGCGTGACATGATCGCCGTCGCCAAAGCGGTGCACGTCGATGCCATGGCCGATGCGGGGGAATGTGCGGCTCACAGGCCGGCCTCCTCTTGCAGGCGCAGAAAAGCCTCGGCAATCGCGAGGTCTTCGGGCCAGGTGATTTTCAGGTTGTCGCGCGCGCCCTCGACCAGCAACGGCTTTTCACCCATGCGTTCGATGGCCTGGGCTTCGTCGGTCACGGTCACGCCAGCCGCACGCGCGGCGAGCAAGGCATCGCGCAGCAGCCCGTAGCGGAAAACCTGCGGGGTCAGCGCATGCCACAAATCTTCGCGCGGCACGGTCTCGGCGACTTCATCGCCATTGCCACGCTTCATGGTGTCGCGCACACGGTTGGCGAGTAGCCCGCCCACCGGATGCCGGTCTATCGCACGCAAAAGATGTTCGATGTCTTCAAGGCGCACACAAGGGCGCGCCACATCGTGCACCAGCACCCAGTCATCATCCGATGCCTGCCGGGCAATCGCTTCCAGCCCGGCCAGCACGGAGTCCGCACGCTCAACACCGCCTTCCACAAAGCGCAGCAGGGAAGCATCGCGCCAGACCAGCGTCGCCGCACGCGAATCATCTGCCGCCACGGGCACAATCACGGCCTCAGTCGGCAGGCTGCACAGACGGTCCAGCGTGCACTGCATCACGGTCTTGCCGTTCAGGGACAGATATTGCTTGGGAAGGTCGCCGCCGACACGCAAACCACGGCCGGCAGCGGGCACCACACACCAGAGGCTCATGGCGCGGCCGGCGCGGTTTTTTTCGCGTCGGGATTGCCGGTCACGAGATAAAAAGTTTCGTTGTCGCGCACCATGCCAAGATCCAGGCGGCTGTGTTCTTCCACCGCCTCCAGGCCGTTCTTGAGATCTTTCACTTCCGCTTCCAGCACCCGGTTGCGCTCGGCGAGCTTTTCGTTTTCCGCACTGAGCGCGGCCACAGAGTGTTTGAGCGCCTGCACGTCACGCACACCGCCTTCCCCCACCCACAGGCTGTACTGGAGGAACAGAAACAGTGCCAGCGCCAGCGCCAGCAGCAGTTTTCCGAACGGCGTGCGCAGCATGGGTCCGCCTTATTTCAGGCCACGGAATTCCGCACGGCCACGGTACGGGGCGCGGCGGTCCAGCTCCTGCTCGATACGCAGCAACTGGTTGTATTTGGACACGCGATCCGAGCGGCACAACGAACCGGTCTTGATCTGGCCCGCTGCCGTGGCCACCGCCAGATCAGCGATGGTGGCGTCTTCGGTTTCACCCGAGCGGTGCGAGATCACGGTGGCGTAGCCCGCTTCTTTGGCCATGTAAATGGCATCCAGCGTTTCGGTCAGCGAGCCGATCTGGTTGTACTTGATGAGAATGGCGTTGGCCACGCCTTCATCAATGCCCTTTTTGAGAATGGTGGGATTGGTCACGAACAGATCGTCGCCCACCAGTTGCACCTTGTCTCCGATCTTGTCGGTGAGCAACTTCCAGCCGGCCCAGTCAGACTCGTCGAGGCCGTCTTCAATGGAAATGATCGGGTAGCGGCTGGCGAGATCGGCGAGATAATCGACAAATTCGGCAGAGGTGAACACCTTGCCTTCGCCTTCCAGATGGTACTTGCCATCCTTGTAGAATTCGGACGAGGCACAGTCGAGCGCCAGCATCACATTCTCGCCCGGCTTGTAGCCCGCAAGCGTGATGGCTTCCATGATGGCCTTGAGGGCGTCTTCATTGGTGGCGAGGTTGGGCGCAAAGCCACCTTCATCACCCACGGCCGTGTTCAGGCCACGTTTTTTCAGCACGCCTTTGAGCGCGTGGAAAACTTCAGCGCCGCAACGCAGGGCTTCCGCAAAAGACGTGAAGCCGACCGGCTCGATCATGAACTCCTGAATGTCGACCGTGTTATCAGCATGCTCGCCCCCGTTGATGATGTTCATCATCGGCACCGGCATAGTGAAGCTGCTCTGGCCACGCAGCTCGGCAATGTACTGGTACAGCGGGATTTTCTTTTCGGCGGCGGCGGCACGTGCGCAGGCCAGCGATACGGCCAGAATGGCATTGGCACCGAGCTTGGACTTGGTTTCCGTGCCATCGAGGTCAATCATGGCGTTGTCGATGGCCGCCTGATCGAACACGCTACGGCCCACCAGCAGCTCACGGATATCCACGTTCACATTGCTGACGGCTTTCTGCACGCCCTTGCCGAGATAGCGAGCCTTGTCACCATCGCGCAGCTCGAGGGCTTCGCGCGAGCCGGTGGAGGCGCCGCTCGGTGCCGGGGCACGCCCCACCACGCCGGATTCGAGAATCACATCGGCCTCGATAGTGGGGTTGCCGCGCGAGTCAAGAATTTCACGGGCACGGATATCGGCAATCTGGGACATGTCTCACAGCTCCATCGTCGTAGGTGCGGATCAGCCTTTTGGCTATGCCAGTGGCGCTTCCGCACGTCTCAAAAACAGTTTTGCGGATGAATCCGCACCTACAAAATCACGAATCACGAATCACGAATCACGAATCACGAATCACGAATCACGAATCACGCTCAATGCGTATCGAGCACCGGAAAACCTTTCACCAGCTCATCCATCGCCTTCACCTGGGTCAGGAAGGCCTCAAGCTGCGACAAGCGCAGCGCGCAGGGGCCGTCACACTTGGCGACATCCGGGTCCGGATGCGCTTCCAGAAAAAGGCCAGCAATCTTCTGCGACATGCCCGCCAGCGCAAGCTCGGTGACCTGCGCACGGCGGCCACCGGCGGCGCTGGCCAGGCCACCTGGCATTTGCAACGAGTGCGTCACGTCGAAGAACACGGGATAGCCAAACTCCTTCATGATGCCGAAACCAAGCATGTCCACGACAAGATTGTTATAGCCAAAGCTGGAGCCACGCTCGCAAAGAATGAGCTGGTCGTTGCCGGCCTCTTCACACTTGGTGAGGATGTGCTTCATTTCTTTCGGCGCCAGGAACTGGGCCTTTTTGATATTGATGATGGCTTTTGTGTTGGCCATCGCCACCACCAAGTCGGTCTGGCGCGACAAGAAGGCCGGCAACTGGATGATGTCGGCGACTTCCGCCACGGGCGCCGCCTGATGCGGCTCGTGCACATCAGTAATCACCGGCACGCCGAAGGTTTTCTTGATCTCTTCAAAAATGCGCAGGCCTTCTTCGAGGCCGGGGCCACGATAGGATGTCACCGAAGAACGGTTGGCCTTGTCGAACGACGCCTTGAACACATAGGGAATGCCCAGCTTCTGCGTGACGCGGACATATTCTTCACAAACCTGCATGGCCAGATCGCGCGACTCCAGCACGTTCATGCCACCAAAGAGCACAAAAGGCAGGTCGTTGCCGATGTTGATATCGCGCAGCTTGATGATTTTCTGGCTCATGCCCGATCTCTGTCGTCGGTGCGGATTCATCCGCACATAGTGTTCATTTTGTGCGGATGAAT
>JAUXNL010000440.1 GCA_030684415.1 Moraxellaceae bacterium
CGGATTGTGCAGATCGCGCACCGGGCGGTTCACCAGATCATCCGCCGGCGTAAAGGCCGAGCCATCGAGATTGCGCGGCTGACGGCTGGTGCGCTCGAAGTCTTCCACCGACACCGACAGGCCTGTCACCAGCGTGTGGCCAACGCCACCCGTGCTGAAATTCCACGTCAGGTCCGTGACATTCGCCAGGATGGCGGTTTCGTCGTCGCGCACATTGCCGATATTGGTGCTGATGCTGAAGGTGTCGCCCGCCGTCGGGCAGGTGCCCGTGGCATTGAACGGCACACCGCCAATACAGACGAGACCGTTCATGGTCGCCGAGTTCGAATAGTTTTCCGTTTTCGCAAAACGCGTCGCGTTGCGCAGCGACAAGCTGTCGTTGATGTCTTTTTCCAGCAGCGCGGTCAGCGTATCAATCACCGCCGTTTCGCGGTCCGTGTTGCTCCAGCCGAAATACGTGCTGCGATCCACCGGCACCGGCGCGCCAACACCGGGGTTGGACGCACGACGCCAGAGAATGCCGCGGTCCGGCACACGCTCGTTGTCCTGGTGCAGATAGTTGAGCGAGAAGCGGGTGTCCGTGCCCAGGCCGAAGGCCAGCGACGTGGCAATGCCCCAGCGCTTCGCCCAGACATGGTCACGGTCGGGCGTATCATTTTCGTGTGTCATCACATTCACGCGCAGGGCTGTGGTGTCGCCCAGCATCGTGTTGGCATCCACCGTGGCGCGGTAATAGTTGTCGGTGCCGACGCCCGCGCCCAGCTTCACGAATTCATCTTTCTTCGCGGTTTTGCTCACCATGTTGATGGCGCCCGCTACCGCACCACCGCCGGAATAGACCGAGCTTGCGCCCTTGGTGATTTCCAGTTGCTCCAGATTGAACGGATCGACACGCGCGGTTTGCGCACTGTCGCGGATGCCGTCTACCTGGATGTCGTTCTCGATGCGCGCGCCACGTAGCGTGATGTTGTCGCCAAAGCCGTTGCCACCCTCAGCCGCGCCCAGCGTGATGCCCGGCACATTGCCCAGCATGTCGCGCAGGGTCAGCTGGCCCTGTTCTTCAATGATGCGTTTCGGAATGACCTGCACGCTCTGCGGCGTATCGCGCAATGGTGCCGTGTACTTGGGCGAGCTCACCTGGGGCAGTGCCTCATCAGCCGCGGCGGACTCCACCTCGACCGGTTCCAGCACGGTCGACTCTGTTGCCGTTGCTTGGGACTGAGCTTGTGCCTGAGCCGGGGTTTGGGCGGCGACCGGGGCCACAACAGGCGTCACAACAGGTGCCGCTGTCGGCACCTCTTCTGCCAGCACGGCAGGGCCGTGCAAGGCCAGCAGGCCGATCACCAGGGGCTTGAGCACAAAAACAGGGCGGGCAGTACGGCGGGACATCGCGAATTCCTCGACAAATCAAGTGGTTGACGCATCACTTGGCTGTCGGGACACCCGATGGCTGGCTACGGCGTGGAAGAGGCCGGCGGTTCAGCTTGGGCCATCACGCCGCGGACTTTAAATCAAATGAGAACCATTATCAATAAGTGGTTGAAAAGTTGCCGAGCTGTGGGGCTATCTGCCTCGCAGTATCACACCCTCTGATCGCCGGCGCCGGAGCGTTGTCGGCCACTCCCCATCGTCGTCCCCGCGCACCCCAAGGGTACTTCCTGCGGGGCGCAGGCGGGGACCCAGCGCCTTGACGCTCCACAACCCAAACCGCACAAACAAAAACGCCCAAGGGCACAAGCCCTTGGGCGTCTCATTCACAAGCACAGCTCAGGTGTTGTCTTTAATCGTGGTGCTGGTGCCATTTGTTTTGACGCTTTCGATGCCGGCATCACGTGAGGCCGCCGAGCCATACATCTGGCTGCTACCAATCACTTGGCCATTGGTGGCCTTCAGATTGAAGAACTCCTTACCGTTGGCGGCCGTTTTCTTTTCATAGCGCGCCTCGTTCGTGCAATTGGCCTGCACGGATGCAATGCCGGCCTCGGCAGAGCCTTTGGCCTTGTAGAGCTCACTGGTGAGAATGGTTTCAGCATTCCCTGCTTTGAGCACAAAGCGGAACTGACCATCACTGCTCTTGCTAAGTTCGAACCAACCCGCCATGTCGAGTACTCCTCTTGTTTGGCATGAAGGATACGCAGTTACACACCGCCGGCCTTCAGCGTAGGAAGAGGCTCAAAGCAGGGTGCAGCGCATCTTGCCACTAGCCCGAAGCGCGGAGCAACACAGCCAACTATTCAGAAAAAAGCCCGGCACGGAGGGCTTGAGAATCATCATTCAGATGTTGATGGAGGGAGTCTTAGAGATGGTTAGAGTTTTCTGCTCATTCACGCGATTTCAGGCGGCCCGTACGAAGAAGCCGCTCTGAACGCATGACATAAACGACGAAAACCTTCTCACCGTCGTAACGGTAGAAGACCCGGCATGGGGGCTCAACTATGTGGCGATAGCGGGAGCGCCTCAGCTCAGGTGGCTTACTGCCGCTCTGCGGATGGGCCTCAAGTTGTTCCACATGACTCAATACCCGGTTAACCAGTTCCTTGGCTGCACTGGGGTTCTCTATGGCGATGTAGTCGGCGATGGCGTCCAGGTCATTAAGCGCTGGTTCAGTCCAGATTATTTGAGCCATCGGGCCATGCGGGTCTTGGCCTCGGCGTGGGTCGCAACCCTGCCCTCAGCGATGGCCATTTCACCCCGAGCGATGCCCTCGAGGATGCCCATGCGCTGCTGCAGGAGCTCGTAACTCTCAACATCAACGAGATAAGCGCTGGGTAAGCCGTGCTGGGTAATGAGGATGGGCTCTCTATCCCTCTCGAGATCCGAGAGGAGTTCAGTCGCTTGGCGCTTGAGGGTGGTAACAAGTTCTGTTCGCATAGCGAGTGATACTATTGTGGCACTTCGGGTTTGGCAACCGGCTAGTCAAAAACTCTGGCGTATGAGCTCAGGCCGTGGGACGTCAGGGACGTTGCGCCTGAAGCAAGTAAAAAAGACTTTCCCCTCTCAAGCGGCGGAGCCGCATCGGCATCTGGGTGCCATGATCGAGGTGCGGTATTCAATCAAACGAGAGGGGGAAGTCGCCATGGAGTCTATAGCGGTCAGTGTGGATCTCGCAAAGCAGGGGCAACAGCAACAGCAACAGAGCAGTACATCGTCCACGCCAAGCGCGAGAGTGTATTCAACGGGTCAGACCGACTCGGGGAGAGCCTGACTAACAAGTTGTGCGGACTGATCCTCAGGGCAAGGGCATCACCGCTGAACGAAAGAGGCTTCTGGGTGTGCTGATTTTAAGGTATGGGTACAGTGGTCCGTGCGCCGTGACATGTCGCGCACAACAAGACCGTTTATGACCGCAGGAAATCCCGTGGGAGGGAAGTGCAGTCTGGCATTGTTGATTGAAGCTTGAGCAGGATGCGGCGTGACGAGTGAGTTTGATGAGAGAAAGATAATGCAGTGGGTGTTGCCCACCGCACGAGGCCTTGTCGTCTTGAAACACGGCCTCGCACCGTGGACAACAGACGCGCGGCGGAGAAATATTCAGGAAAAAAAGCCCGGCGATACTGGGCTTGAACATCATCACTCAGGTGTTGACGGGGGAAGTCTTAGGAATGGTTAGGGCTTCCTTGCAGAAGACCACTTAAAAGACCTATTATCTGGTCTCCGCATGTCGTTCCCGAGGTCCGCCCCATGACACATCAACTACTTACCGAGACCGCAGCCAGCATCTCGGAACTCAAGGCCAACCCTATGAAGGTCGTGGCCAGCGGTAATGGTATGCCGGTCGTGGTGCTTAACCGCAATGAACCTGCCTTTTACTGCGTACCGGCTAACGCGTACGAAGCCATGATGGACATGGTTGATGACCTAGAACTGCTCAAGCTGGTGAAGAAGCGCCAACAGGAAAAGTCCGTCAAGGTATCGCTCGATGACCTATGAGCTCGCCTTCAAGACCTCCGCACTGAAAGAATGGAAGAAGCTCGGGCACACCGTTCAAGAACAGTTCAAGAAAAAACTTTCCGAACGTCTCAAGAATCCGCATGTGCCCAGCGCCGCACTTTCTAGTGCCACAAACATCTACAAGATCAAGTTGCGCCAGGCAGGTTACCGCCTTGTCTATTCAGTTGAAGACAAAACCGTAACCGTGACGGTAATTGCCGTAGGCAAGCGTGATCGCAACGAAGTTTACGATGTTGCTCTGTCACGCCTGCAAGATCCGCAAGCGCCCTAACGTGGTGTAGAAGTTCAGACTTGATCTCTGAGTTAAGCTGCGCCGCCTAGCGGTGATGGTCTGAATAAATTCCTAGGGAATCCACGTTTATTCAAGTGTGCCACTAAATGTAAACGCCATCACAAAGATATATTCTTCCCTCTGAATCTTCGCAGCCAGAAAGGGCGCTTCGGAGACCCATTTCTTCTTCTGGATTGGCGCAGAAAATTCTATTTTTGACTACGTTTGCGGCTCTGTCTGACGAGCCAACAGATTTAAAGAAACGATCGTAATCTTCCTCATTTGAGAGGAAGCACTTGGCAAATCTATCAATTCCTTCATAAAGATTGAACTTTGTCTGTGACAGGAAGTGCCTCACCGTTCGTCCTTCACTTAGACTAACGCTAATTCTGCTAAATGATCTTGGGATCGATGCATCTCGCTCCGGGAGAATCTGAAGATCTACCCCATTTTTCCTAAAGAAAATATTAGCTGTTTGAGTTTTGTTGGAGTTGGTTAAGGCTATTTTGTATTGCTTTGAATAAGGTTTAAGCGGAATCCATCCAAGGCGGCTTAGATGCGAAACTATCGCCTCCATTGTGGCTAGCCCAACAGTTATTGGGATGGACGGAATAAGGATGCCATATTCATCTTCTATAGCCTCGGATGACTTGCACTCTATTCTGCTTTTACAATCCCAATTGAGATAGGAAATACTCTCTACGGTCGCCACCTTTAGGCGTGAGTTTGATAGCCTGACAAGAACGGACTCGGATGGCCGTACGTCAGTCCGATAACACGCAACTGGATAATCCATTCCAGACTCTGGAAATCTGACGAATGCAATGATGTAGCTCATGGTGCAGATACCTTGATATTTTCATGCATTCTCTGCTGGTCTGATAGGACTTTGCGCCCCTCTGGGCAGAGGCATGCCGCATTGCCACCCACGCAGACAGCGACGAGCTGCCTTAAATTACATCAGCATTATAGAGCTGACTTTCAACGTTCTTCCATGCTTCTTTGTCATATGTCTTGGATCCACCCGCAGCCGTCCACAATCTAATGAAATCATTGTGGTTCTTAATTCTGGTCGCGCACCCGCACCGCCCATTTCCATATTGTTCTCTTTGTTCATCAAAAAATTTCTGCCGCGTTTCTTCCGGAAGATTCATGATGGTTGGCGATGCTTTAAAGCTTTTGAGCGTTGACGCCAAGAGAGCCTTCTCACATTTTCCGTCATGCTGATTAATTTCCATGATCAACCCACCTGAGGCCTTTGTTTTTGCGGGGTGGCAATCCCTGAAATACTCATAGGCTTGCCTGAAAGCCCTAACGACGTTGTAGAAAAATCCATTCCGCATCTTGCCACTGCCCCCAGCGCCCAGCAACATCGCTCAGTCTTCCTGCGGAGCCGGTCATGGCCCGATTCAAGCACATCGACACCGGCCCACGCTTTCTGCCCGTGGTGCTGGAGCAACAACTGATTCCCGGCACGTTCGAGCATGCCCTTCATCATCTGCTCGACAACGAGATCGACCTTTCTCGTCTCGACGCGCGCTATCGCAACGACGACAACGGCGCCCCCGCCTATCCGCCGTCATTGCTGCTCAAGGTCATCCTGCTCGGCTATGCGCGCGGCATGGTCAGCAGTCGGGCCTTGGCCCGCGCGTGCGAAACGAATGTCGTGTTCATGGCGCTCTGTGGCGACCATGCCCCGCACTTCACCACCATCGCCAGTTTTATCCGTCATCTGGGCGACGAAATCGCGCCGCTGTTTGCACAAGTGCTTTGGCTCTGCGATCGCCAGGGCCTGATCGGTCGCGAGCTTTTCGCTATCGACGGCGTAAAACTGCCCAGCAATGCCTCAAAGCACAAGAGCGGCACACGTGCTGACTTTCAAAAGCAGTTGGCCCGTCTCGAGCAAGCGGCGCAAAAAATGCTCAAGCAACACCGCCAGACCGATGACGACACCGATGCCGCAATCGCCGCCCGTGATGAAGCCCGTGCCGCTCGAAAACTCGCCCGCTTGCAAAAAGATGCCCAGGCATTGCGAGAATGGCTCGCCCATCACCCCGACGACAAAATGGGCAGCCGTGGCCGTGTGCTCAAAAGCAATCGCACGGACAACGACAGCGCCAAGATGGCCACTTCGCACGGCGTTATCCAGGGCTATGCCGGCGTCGCCACCGTCGATGCCAAACACCAGATCGTGCTCCATGCCGAAGCCTATGGCACGGGCAGCGAGCAAGCCCTGTTGCTGCCCAGCATTGAAGCGGTCGGCGCATTCCGCCAAGCGCATACCGTCATCACGGCTGACGCCGGGTATCACAATGATGCCAACATGGTCGCGCTTGAAGCGCAGCACATCAACGCCTTGATTGCCGACACCGGCATGCGACAGCGCGACGAACGCTTTGCCACCCAAGCCCGCCACAAACAAAAGCCTGATCCGCTATACGACAAAAGTGCCGACAAAAAGAAGCCGACACACTTCAAGCCGTCGGACTTCCACTACGACCCCGAGCAAGGCACCTGCCGCTGCCCCGCCAACAAACCCATGGCCCGCAACGGCGGCGAGCAGACGATACGCGGCTATCGCGCCGTGATGTTCAAAGGCATGCCCGAGCATTGCGCCCTTTGTCCGCAGCGCGCGCAGTGCCTGCGTCACCCTGAGCGAACACAGGTCAGGCAAGTTGCCTTTTTTAAAGGCCGCGCGGACAAAAGCGAAACCGCCAGCGACCGGATGCGCAAGCGCATCGACAGCCCCGACGGCCGTGCGCTGTATTCACAACGTCTTGGCACCGTCGAGCCTGTCTTCGGCAATTTGCGTCACAACAAAGGGCTGCGCCGGTTCACGCTGCGTGGAAAAAAGAAAGTGAATACGCAGTGGAATTTCATGTGTATGGTGCAGAACATCGAGAAGCTGGCGAAAAGTGGTTATGCGGCGGCATGAAACGTAAAGCCGCCAGAAAGGGCGGACGTAAATGCAATTTACGCATCCGCAGACGCAATCAGAAAAACTGCACTACTGACTGAAAATGAAACGGCGCCAAATGCTGGCGCCGTTTCGGGGCGTATTCGTGTCGGAAAAGGGGTTTTTCTACAGCCTCAACGTTGGAAATAAGGCGGCGCCGGTACGGCGTCCGCCTTGATTGACTTGTTGGGCCTTAACTTAGCTAAAAAATTTATCAATGCCGAGAAGTGGCTTTGATAGATTTGAGTGTTTTGATTTCGAGATAATGTAGCCAACGATAGTGCAGCGTATGAATAGGCAATGAAGCTCATTGTGGCCAGAATTTATAAGTGCAAAATAAAGACTGTTCAATCCATCTGTAATCTGATCGGCTGCGGAGCCTTCTGTTAGCATATCTAGGCCGCCATCGTAAAATGACCTTGATAATCCAGTTCTTTTCACAAATTCTTGAATGAATGGATAGTCGCTTTTGCTTGCGGCATCAAGCTCGTACTTAATAACTCCATCTATTGCTTCGTAGCGTTGGCACAGAGCGCTGTATAGCCTGCAGCCAACCATCATTAGTATGTGGTTCGGTTCATCGGGCGGAAGTTTTGATGCAAACATAGATAAAGCATTGGTTCCGAATGATGTGTCATCTGCTTTTTCTAGCCAAAAAGAGTGAGATTTTGCATTTGGATGCCCGCCAGCGGCAGCTTTGATAAAGCAGTCAACTGCAAAATCAATCTCGCATGGAC
>JAUXNL010000443.1 GCA_030684415.1 Moraxellaceae bacterium
GGATACAACCCTCAATCTGATTACGCATATTGAACTGGAAACCGCCTGCAAGAGTGATGTTCATGCGCTGATTCCCGCCATTGAATCCACGGAAAATCGCGGTCTTGCTCCTGATGAAGTTCTGGCCGATTCCCTGTATGGCAGTGATGAAAATCTTGCAGTTGCCGATGAACTTGGCGTCAAAGTTATTGCTCCTGCGATGGGAACACCGAAGAAAGACGCCGTTGGTCTTTCAGAATTTTCTTTTTCCAACAGAGGGAAAGTAATCGCCTGTCCCGGAGGTTATGCCCCGGTAACCGCAACGCATAAAAAAGGCAGACACACCGCCGCGTTTGACCATGGCCACTGCAACGCCTGTCCTCTAAAAGCGACCTGTCCCGTGAAAGATGGAAAGAAGCATCGTTATCTGAACTACGATAACAAAGCGCAACGTATCGCCATCCGCCGCGCCAAAGAGAACACCGACGAATTTAAAGAAAAGTACCGGTGGCGGTCGGGCATTGAGGCAACGATGTCGGAATATGACAAAAAGACCGGCGTCAAACATCTCAGGGTTCGAGGATTCGGAGCTGTGCAGCTTTGTGTGCTTTTAAAGGCAATCGGTATCAACCTTTTCAGGGCAACTGCGGTCAGGAAGGCGATAAAAGCCTTTCACGGTGCTCCGGGAAGTGGCAAATCCGTCTTGGATGACATCATTTTAGTTTTCAAAGAGCTTTTGGAAAAGATTGGGAAACAACTGGAACAAATCTTTGTATTCCCAAACCGCTATCATGCTTACGAATCGAAAAACGCAGCGTGACTTTTTACGAGGTCATCATAATTAATTATTTAAATAGCAACTATGATGACCTCGTAAAAACTAAAAAGTGACTTAACATATTAAAATAATTTAATAAATAACTATTTTCTTCTTGACAAGATTTTGTGAAAATGGTATACATCTCCTGTAAAAACAAAATGTTGCATGGAGATTACATGATTCACACCAAAGACCACAAACAGAATTACTTATTCGACCCATGGGATTATCTGGGACCAAAACGCCGGATGCTCATGGAACAATCATGGGCCGGGTTGTTCCGCGAAGAGATTCTGAACAACCTTCCCATTCGGGAGTTAGCCAAACATTTTGATGACGGAATCGGGCGACCGACCAAGGAACTCTATACCGCTCTCGGCGTTCAGATTCTGCAGCACATGAATGAACTGACCGATGAGGAAACCATTGAGCAGTTAGCCTTCAATACCAAGTGGCACTTTGCGCTGGACATTGCCGACGAATCGGACGAAGCAAAATACATGAGTCTCAAGACACTCTGGAACATCCGCCAGGTCATCATCGAGAACGGCATTGATACCCTTATGTTTAATCAGACGACCGATACGCTGTCCCGGGCATTTTCCGTGGATACGTCTAAGCAGCGCTTGGATTCGGTACATATCCGGTCGAACATGAAGCGTCTCGGACGAATCGGCATCTTTGTCCGGACCATACACAGGTTCCTGGTGAATTTGAAGCGACAGCACGAGGGACTTTTTGTTTCCCTTCCGCAAGAGGTAGTGGACAAGTATCTGACCAGGAAATCCCTGTCCTGCTTTTCCATGGTCAGGCCATCGGAATCGGAGAGAACGCTGAAGACCGTCAGTGCTGATCTTTTCGATTTAACTCAGAGATTCCATGAGCATCCAGAAGTCACGTCCATGAGCAGTTTCAATCTGCTCCTTCGCGTATTGGAAGAGCAGTGTCTGGTGACAAACACGCCGGAAGGAAATCCTGTAGAGGTTGCCGTCAAACCGGCCAAGGAGGTTTCTTCCGACTCTTTGCAGAATCCATCCGATCCCGATGCCACGTACGATGGCCACAAGGGGCAAGGGTATCAGATTCAGGTGATGGAGACTTACTGCGATACAGAGAACCAGGAAGTCAGGGATACAACCCTCAATCTGATTACGCATATTGAACTGGAAACCGCCTGCAAGAGTGATGTTCATGCGCTGATTCCCGCCATTGAATCCACGGAAAATCGCGGTCTTGCTCCTGATGAAG
>JAUXNL010000447.1 GCA_030684415.1 Moraxellaceae bacterium
GATGTATTCCCATGCTGCGAGGGATACCGCGACAAAGGAGGATCAGCTTCAGGAGAAAATCCGCGCCCGCGACCTGGCCCAGAAGGAAGCGCGTGAGCGTGAACAACAGGCCATCGAGGATCAGCTTGAGGCTGCACTCCGTGGTGAAGGAAGCGCAGGGCGGTGACTGCTTCTGCCACTCCGCGCGCAGCCGAGCTGTCTGCCATGCTGGCCGGAAACGTGCCGGCACTGGCCGCCCATCTGCTGCCGGCGGGACACCGCGACGGCGGACACTGGCGCTGCGGCGGGGTGGACGGATCACCTGGCCAGTCGCTCGCCATCCACCTTCACGGCGACAAGGCCGGCGTCTGGCACGACTTCGCGACGGGTGAGACGGGCGACGCTCTCGACCTGGTGGCGGCCGTGCTGTTCCGTGGCAGCACGCGGGATGCAATGGCATGGGCGCGCCGCTGGCTTGGGGTAGGTGGCGGGACCGCCCCGCCGCCGCCCTCCAGGCCGGCGCCCTTGGCTGCGCAGGCCGCTCCGGCTGCCGATGATGCGGACCGGCGCAGGAAGGCGCTGGCGCTGTTCCTGAGCGGCCAGGAGCGCATCGCCGGCACGCCGGCCGATGGATACCTGGCCGGGCGCGGGATCGTCCTGGCAGAGCTGGCGCGCCAGCCGCGCGCGCTGCGGTTCCATCCCGAGTGCTGGTGCCAGGAGGCACGCCGGCCCCTGCCCGCAATGCTGGCCGCCATCACAGACGGCGCCGGCCAGCATGTTGGCACCCATCGCACCTGGTTGGCGCGCGACGGCTACGGCATGTGGCACAAGGCCCCGCTGCGCGATCCCAAGAAGACCCTCGGCCGATATGCCGGCGGCTTCATCCCGTTGTGGCGCGGCGCCTCGGGGAAGGCGCTGCGAGAGGCGCCGGCCGGCGAGGCATTGGCCATGGCCGAGGGCATCGAAACCGCGCTGTCCGTCGCGCTGGCATGTCCCGAGCTGCGCGTCGTCGCAGCCGTGGCGCTGGCGAACATGGGCAGCGTGATCCTGCCCGCAAGCGTCGCACACGTCATCCTCTGCGCCGACAACGACGCAGACAATCCGAAGGCGGCGGCGATGCTGGAGCGCGCGGCGGATCGCTTCGTGGCCCAGGGTCGCGACGTGCGCATTGCGCGCCCGCCTGTAGGCAAAGACTTCAACGACACGCTGCGGGCGGAGATGCCGGGATGAACGGCGGCAAGAATGGCGTGAACGGTG
>JAUXNL010000453.1 GCA_030684415.1 Moraxellaceae bacterium
CACCGTGCCATCGGCATTCGGCAGGAACTTCGGCACGATGAACAGCGAAATGCCCGTGGTGCCCTTGGGCGCGTCCGGCAAACGTGCCAGCACGATGTGCACGATGTTCTCGGCCATGTCGTGTTCGCCAGCCGAAATGAAAATCTTGGTGCCGCTGATCGCGTAGGAACCGTCCGCATTCGGCTCAGCCTTGGTGCGGATGATGCCGAGGTCGGAGCCTGCATGCGATTCGGTCAGGCACATGGTGCCGGTCCACTCGCCCGAAATCAGCTTGGTCAGGTAGACCTCTTTCTGTTCCGGCGTACCGTGCGCTTCCACCGTGTTGATGGCGCCATGCGACAGGCCCGGGTACATCGACCAGGACCAGTTGGCGGTGCCGGTCATTTCGCTCATGGCAATGCCCAGCGAAGGCGGCAGGCCCTGGCCACCATGCTCCACCGGCGAGGCCAGCGCACCGAAGCCGAGCTCAACGAACTTGGCATAGGCTTCCTTGAAGCCCTTGGGCGTGGTCACTTCACCGTTGTTCCAGGTGCAGCCCTCTTCATCACCACTCCGGTTGACGGGGGAGAGTTCGTTTTCAGCGAACTGGGCACCGGTTTCGAGCACGCTGTCGACAAGCTCGCGGTTGGTCTCGGCATAAGCCGGGATGGAGGCGTAATGCTTTTCTACATCAAGCACTTCGTGCATCACGAACTGCATGTCACGCAGGGGAGCTTTGTAGGGAGTCGCCATGATTTTGACCTCGCAAGTATCGGGGGCTAGGGAGAGCCCGTCTTGTCACTTCAGGTGGGGTCCGACAGTCACAATCGCGCTATTGACCGCTGGATTTGTCGGACACAAAAGCCGCGGAAGTTTAGTGGAGATACCCCGTCTGCTACAGCGGTATTCATGACCGCTGGTTCACGGGATTCCCTCGCAAGCCGCTGCTTTCGCAGGAGAAATTAACGCCGGCCATCAGTCTTTTGCGCCTCTACAAATCGCTGTCTTGTACAGGACAAAAGCAGGAATGGCGCCCATAAAAAAACCCGCCAGCGCGGGGTTCTGATCGAGGGAGTCATCTGTCCAGTCTGGTAGAGAGTGCGCCCTGACGAGACGTCTGCATGACACCGTTCGTTCTGAGCCAGCCCGAGGGCCGGCTTAGTCACATGAGGTCCGGCTCAAATCAAGCCCGCTCGGCCTGAACGGCGTCGGCTTGATACCAGCGCCGGGTTAATCAGGACGTTTAATCAGGCGGCACATTAACGGCTGGCTGACAACGCCTATCCCGGGCTTTTTCAGCCCACGATCCAACACATGTCCGGAATCGCTCCACGCTGAATCAACCACACAAGGGTGATTGATTCGCGACCCCGCCATCCTTGGCCGGGAAGCCGCTTGCTGAAAAGCATTTTTCAGCCAGCGGTTAACGACTGAGCTGGCGAACCGGCGTAAAGCTGGTGTCCGCTTTTTCCAGCTTGATGGCCACCGGCAACATCTTTTCATGCAGCAACCGGCCAGCCGCCACGGCGGCCAGCGTGGCACCCGGCACGCGCCGGCGCAGGGTTTCGAGAGAGAAAATCGCGGGGCCGGTCGCCAATACGGCGGCGGTCCACAGGGGTGACTTCGGCAGACCAAGCGCATCGCCACTGCCATTGCCCAACACCAGACGGGTAAACGCACTGCGATAGCCGGTCTCGATCCGGGCCATCACTTTCTTGACCGGATGATCGCCCGCTTGCTGCATCGGCACATTAGAGAGCGCCTGCCCAAGCGCGCGCGAGTCCTCGTCAGACTCGGCCACGGTGAAGTACTGCAACCAGAGTGCCCGCAGCGAATCGGCCTCGCTCGCCGGCAGGATGCGCTCGTCCACTCCCATCAGATACCCCACGTAGCGCCAGAGATGGATGACCGCTTCACGCTCCTCCGTCGTGAAGCGGAAGCCCACCGCGCGCAGGCCGAAGAGAAAGACGGACGAGAACTCGAGAATCGTCGCCATCGAATCGGACTGGTTGATGGGATGCCCCCAGGCAGCAGCGTCCCAGCGTCCGGACTTGTTCAGCATGAGACGCACCTGCGCATGCATGAGACGCACCCGCACGGCACTCTTGAAGCCCTCGTTCTGACGCAACATGCCATCACGCGTGGTGACATCGACCCAGAACTTGCCTGTCTCCACCAGCCGGCGAGGGGCCATGCGGTCGAGCTGCCCCGTGAACACCAGTGGCTTGGCGGCCGCCGCTGCCAGATAGCCGCCCATGAGCGACACATTGCGCAGCGACAGCTCGGCAAACCAACCGGTACGACGCGTCACATCACAGGCCAGGTTGCATTTATCGCGATCCAGCCAGATGGGCACCGTCTCGACCTGCGCAAAAAAGGCCCGCAGCGGCTCGGGCGGATTGTCCAGCGATGCCAGCCCGTGCTCCAGCGCTTGGTCTACCAGACGGCGGCCCTCGCCCGGCTTCATATCGTGATACATCGCGACCACAGCATCCGCCAGTGGATCCCCTTGGTTGAGAAACGGCAGATAGTCGGCCAATTGTTCAGGGCTCGGGGTCAGCTTGTCTTTGGTGAGCAGCCGGGCCAGCAGCCTTACCCGCCAGTTATTGCGGGTTTCAGGATCGGGAACGCGGGTGGGAATGGTGGTGTCGATATGGGCGACAGCGGTCATGGCCAGTACTCAGCAGTCAGGGGATGGCCACTGTATACACGGCGTATATCAAGATGACAAGCCGCTAGCCGAGGGCCGGCAGCAGTGGAGCAATATCCAGCAATCCGGCCTGCTCAGAGGGCACGGTGTCAGGCGCCCAAGGCAGCCGCCCGAGGCACGGTGCCGGCAGCAAGCGTTCCAGCGTCGCGATGTTGTCGTCCAGCGCGGCCATCTCCGGATCGATGACATTGGCCACCCAGCCCGCCAGACGCAGACCATCCTTGAGAATGGCTTCGGCCGTGAGGATGGCGTGGTTCAGGCAGCCAAGGCGCATGCCGACCACCAGCACCACCGGCAAGCCCAGCTCGCGTGGCAATGCCGACAGCAACTCGCGCTCGCTGACCGGCGTGCGCCAGCCCCCCGCCCCCTCCACCAGTGCAAAGTCTGCGCGCTGCATCAACGTGCCACGGCAAAAGCCGGCCAGTTGCGTAATGCTCAGACGGCGTCCGGCGGCCGCTGCCGCCAAATGGGGTGACAACGGCAGCGGCAAGGCCACCGGATTGATCTCGCTGTAGCGCAGGGGCAACGTCATCGCCGCTTGCAACGCCAGCGCATCTTCATTACGCCAGCCTTCCGGTGTTTCCTCGCAGCCAGCGGCCACCGGCTTGATGGCGAGCGTACGCAGGCCTCGCGCTTTTGCCGCAGCCAGCAGGACACAGCTGACGTGGGTCTTGCCGACACTGGTATCCGTGCCGGCTATAAAAAAGGCCTTGCCCATCACTCGTCTCCGTCGCGGCGCGCGCGCACAAAAAGCACTTCATAGCGCAGCGGAATACCCTCAGGCTCGCGCATGGATTCGAGCGCCGCGCTCACGCGCTGCCACCAGCCACGGCCATGAAGATGCGCCTCGCGCGGCACATCGGCGGTATTCGCACCAATCTGCTTGAGCGCCAACAGCAACTCGCGCGGCGTCGCAAAATGCATGGCGAAACTGCCCTGAAAAAATTCGCAATCCGAAAAGCCATTGCTCATGAGGGCCATCGCCCAGTCGCTCTCGCCGGCAAAATGATTCACCGCGAGCACCTTGGCGCTCACCAGCGCCGCCAGACTTCCCGGGCCCGGCACACTAAAGGCGAGCGGCCCGCCCGGCTTGAGCACGCGCGCCAGTTCGGCGGCAGCCTGTTCACGCGAGCTACACCATTGCAGGGCGAAATTGCTGAACACCTGATCAATGCCCGCCGCCGGCAAGGGCAGCGCTTCGACATCACCCTGCAGGGTTTGCACGCGCGGATGTGGAGGCACGCAGGCCAGCATCTCAGATGACAAATCCAGCGCAACAACACGTTCAACCGCCGCCTGCCCCGCCAGTAGCAGACTTTCACGACCCGTGCCGCAGCCAGCGTCCAGCACAACGCCTGCCGGTGTGAGTCCCGTCAGTAATTCAGCGGCGATCTGTTGCTGCAATCCGGCATGTTGTTCGTAATGCAGCGCGGCGCGTGAAAAGCGGCCAGCGATTTCCTGCTTGCGCGAAAGCGGCGCGCTCATCGCCACACTCCTTGCGTCTGCCTATTCGCCAATAATCGGCCCAACAACGTGGTCAACAATGCCTGCGGATGTGACAACAACGGCAGATGCGCTGCACCGGGCAGCACATCAACATGCGCCAACGGCTGCACCTGGGCCGACCAAGCGGCAAGCGTCGCCGGCACCAGCGCATCTTTCTCACCCAACACCAGATGCAGTGGCAGCGACATCGCCGCATAGGCCTCGCACCAGTCTTCTGTTTCCAGCCAGTGCAACCCGGCCTGCAGCGCAACGGTAGCGGGTGCGGGTGCTGCCAGCGCCTGCACGGCCAATCTGTCAGCGCGCGCCTGTGCACCTCCGTGGCAGCACAGCGCCAAAAAACGTGAACGCGTTTTTTCCGGACTCTCCGCCAGCCCTTGCGCAAAGCCCGCAAAATCACTGGCGGGCATGGCGGGTATGGGTGAAATAGCCGACGACGGCGCTTCGCGCGCGACAAAACAAGGCGACGCCGCCAGTAGCGTCAAGGCGCTCACTCGTTGCGGATATTGCGCCGCAATCGCCAGTGCCAGCAGCCCACCCAATGACCAACCCAGCCACATGGCTTGTGCCGGCGCCACGGCCAGCAGCCGCACGCACACCTGACGAAAGTCTTCATCACCCGGCTGCCAGGGCGAGGCGCCATGCCCGGGTAAATCAATGCAGAGCACCCGAAAATGTTCGCGCAGACCCGGCAGCAACAGTTGCCAGACACGGCTGTCGAGCCCCCAGCCATGCACCAGCACCAGTGCCGGGGCGGCCGGCCGTGACGACTCATGCCAGACATGCGCGAGTGGCGTCAGGGTCATGCCACTTCTCCGGCCTGGCATTCGGCCAGCGCCAGTAGGAGTGCATCAATATCAGCTGTCTCGTGTGCGGCTGAAAACGTGATGCGCAAGCGCGCCATGCCAGCCGGCACCGTCGGAGGGCGAATCGCGCCCACCAGAAATCCGCGCGCTTGCAACGCCGCACTCCAGGCCAACGCGCGCTCATTGCTGCCCAGCAACAGCGGCTGGATGGGGGTGTCACTCGGCATCAGCTCAAGACCGAGCGACGCCGCCCCGGCGCGAAAGCGCGAGACATGCGCCGCCAGACGTGCGCGCAGGTCATGGCCATCACGCAGGAGTGCAAGACTGGCACGGCTCGCCGCGGCCACCGCCGGCGGCAACGCCGTGGTGTAGATATAGGCGCGTGCGCTGTTGATGAGAAACTCGATCAGCGCCGCATCACCCGCCACAAATGCGCCAAAGCTGCCGAAGGACTTTCCGAGCGTGCCGACCAGCACCGGCAACGCAGCCGCATCCAGTGCGAAATGTTCGGCCACCCCGCCGCCAGTCGCGCCCATGACGCCAAAGCCGTGCGCGTCATCGACCATCAGCCAGGCGTCATGCTCGGCGGCCAGACGTGCCAATGCCGGCAATGGCGCCACGTCGCCGTCCATGCTGAACACGCCATCCGTCACGATGAGTTTTTGGCGGGCCGCCGATTGCTGCAACTGCGCCGCCAACTGCGCCATGTCGTTGTGCCGGTAACGCTGGAAGCGGGCACCAGAGGCAAGGCCGCCATCAATGAGCGACGCATGGTTCAGCCGGTCTTCGAAAACGGCATCGCCGGCGCCACACAGGGCCTGGATCACCGCCGTGTTCGCCATCCAGCCGGTGGAAAACAGCAGCACGCGCTCACGCCCGGTAAACGCGGCCAGTTCCTGCTCCAGCGCTTCGTGCTCGGCGCTGTGGCCGCACACCAGATGCGATGCACCACTGCCGGCGCCGTAATGCTGTGCCGCCGCGACAAATGCCGCCGTAACGTCAGCATGGTTGGCCAGCCCCAGATAATCATTGCTGCAAAAATTGAGCAGTCGGCGCCCGTCCACCACGACACGAGTGCCCTGCGGAGAGGCTAGCGTTCGGCGCTCACGGTAGAGGCCGTCGGCTTTTTTTTGCGCAAGCGCAGAGGAGAGATCAAAGGGCATGGCAGGGGAACTTCACTCGTCCTTCTTCCGCAGGAAGAAAGTGCCGGAACGGGTACCGGGAAACAGGCGCGCGGGGCGAAGGGCGACGGCTAGCGCTCATCACCGCCACTCGCCCGAACATACGCCACGCCCTCGGGGAGCGCGCGCCATGTCTGCTCTGATGCTCAGTTGACGGTGTCGCGCGAGGCCATCGCATCACGCGTCAAAGAGGCCAGTTGCTGCTGGCGCACGGACTGCGCAATCGCCTCGGCACGGGCTTCGTCCGACACATCCTGGCGACGTTCAGGGTTGATACCCAGCCGCGCAAACAACAGACGGTCATGCTCAGCTTCAGGATTCGCCGTGGTCAGCAGTTTTTCGCCGTAGAAAATCGAGTTGGCGCCCGCCATGAAGCAGAGCGCCTGCATTTCATCGTTCATGGTTTCGCGGCCAGCCGAGAGCCGCACATGCGAGTCCGGCATCAGCAGACGCGCAACCGCAATCGTGCGCACGAATTCGAAAGAATCGAGATCCTCCACATCGCCCAGCGGCGTGCCGGCAATCTTCACCAGCATATTGATGGGCACCGACTCCGGATGCACCGGCAGATTGGCCAGTTGCATGAGCAGGCCAATACGGTCTTCGCGCGCTTCCCCCAGACCGACGATGCCACCACAGCACACCTTGATGCCGGCCTCACGCACATGGGCCAGCGTGTTCAGGCGGTCGTCGTAAGTCCGGGTGGTGATGATCTTGCCGTAGTGCTCGGGGCTGGTGTCCAGGTTGTGGTTGTAATAATCGAGGCCCGCGTCGGCGAGCTGCTGTGCCTGCTCGCCAGACAACATGCCGAGCGTCATACAGGTTTCAAGCCCCAAGCCTTTGACCTGCTTCACCATCTCCAGCACATAGGGCATGTCCTTGTCGCGTGGCGAGCGCCAGGCAGCGCCCATGCAGAAGCGGCTGGCGCCTTTTTCCTTCGCGTTCAGGGCCTCTTCCACCACCTTCTGTATTTCCAGCAGCTTTTCCTTGTCGAGCCCGGTGTCGTAGTGGCCGGACTGCGAGCAGTACTTGCAGTCTTCCGGGCAGGCACCGGTCTTGATGGAGAGCAAGGTACTGACCTGCACGGTATTGGGTTCGAAATGCTGGCGGTGCACGGTCTGGGCCCGGAACACCAGATCCATGAACGGCAGGTCGAACAAGGCACGAACATCGTTGCGGGACCAATCGTGGCGAATGGCGGTCATGAGGGCTTCCCTGAAAACTGGATGGCAGATAGGGTCGGATTCTGGTCGGGGCAGGATGCCCCGTCAACCGGAATGGATTCCGATGGTTTACAACTGGCTAAAAAACAACCTTTCGTTGCGCGGCCTGCTGCGCCCGGCCTGCCTGCTCTGTGATGCACCGGCCGAAAGCCACCGACTGTGCAACGGCTGCCTGCACGACCTGCCCTGGAACCTCCACGCCTGCGACACCTGCGCCTTGCCGCTCCCTGAAGGTCTGAGCCGTTGCGGGGACTGTCGAGCCCGGGCCCCTCTGCAATCGACGGCTGTCGCACCACTGCGCTATGCCTTCCCCGTCGACGGGCTGGTGTCAGGGCTCAAGTACCGCCGGCAACTGGCGCATGCCCCCGCCCTTGGCGAGCTATTGCGCGATGCCGTCATTGCCGCCGAGCGCCCGGCGCCTGACCTGCTCTTGCCGGTGCCGCTGCATGTCAGCCGCTTGCGTGAACGTGGCTGCAATCAGGCACTGGAGCTGTCGCGCCCGCTGGCGCGTCATTTCGGACTCGTGCCCGAAACCCGCTTGCTGCAACGTGAGCGGGCCACGGCCGCACAAATGGCGCTCAGTGCCGATGCACGCCGGCGCAACCTGCGCCGCGCCTTCACGCTGGATGCGCAGCGTCTCGTCACGCTTGGTCACCCCAAGCGGATTGCAATTGTGGATGACGTGCTGACCACCGGCGCCACCGTGCAGGCAATCGCGACCCTGTTGCATCAGCATGGCGTGGAGGACATCGAGGTATGGGTGGTGGCGCGTACGCCGTGAACACTGCTTGCGCGCCGCACAAAAAATCGCTGCACGCGGCAACCGCCCTGCACGATGGCCTGCGGGCAAAATACACGGGCATCTGTACACCTTCACCATTGCCCGCTACGCGGCCCCGCCTGTTAGAATGCCGGACCTTTTCGGGGTTGATGCTCACGTTTCGAGCGGGATTCTGCGCCTATCGACATATACCGGCGGCACACCACACGTTGCCCCTCCTTCGCTGCGAGACTCACGACATGCTGATGGCTTTCACCCTTAATCGCGGTTATCTGGAACAGGTGGCCATCAACGCCGCCGCCGATCTGGCCGCTGGGGTGATCTGGGTGGATGCGATTGCGCCGACGGATGAAGAGCGCGACTGGCTGCGCGAAGCCTACCAGCAAGAATTGCCGACCATCGCCGACCTCTACGAAATCGAAGCCACCTCGCGTTTCTTTGAAACCGAGAACGGCCTGCATATCAGCTCTTACTTCCTCAATTACGCAGACGAAAACTCCGAGAACATCTCGGCGGCCTTCGTCTTCAACGGCGAGCGCCTGTTCACCCTGCGCGAAGAAGAGCTGGCGGCGTTCCGCCTGTTCCGCTTGCGCGCGCGCAAAGGGCTGATCACGCTGACCAACTCCAAGTCCATCATGCTCGGGCTGTTCGAAACCAAGGTGGAAAACCTGGCCGACATCCTGGAACGGGTGGCCGCCGAACTGGAAAACACCTCGCGCCAGGTCCTCGGCAACGCCCAGCATGACGACATGGAATCGCTGCTGACCAGTATCGCCCGCCAGGAAGACGTGAACGGCAAAGTGCGCATCTCGATGATGGACTTGCAGCGCATGCTCTACCTGCTGCTGCGCTCGGGCATCCTGAATGCTGAGCAAAGCGAGCGCCTGCGCGACATCATCCGTGACTCCGAGTCGCTGCTGGCCAGCACCTCCTTCCTTTTCGACAAAGTGAAGTTCCTGCTCGACACCACACTGGGCTTCATCAACGTCAACCAGAACAAGATCATCAAGATCTTCTCGGTGGCCGCCGTGATCTTCCTGCCTCCCACCATGGTGGCCAGTGTCTACGGCATGAACTTCGACTTCATGCCGGAGCTGCACTGGCGCATGGGCTACCCTTGGGCGTTGGGCCTGATGCTGGTTTCCGCCGTGGCCCCGTATCTCTATTTCAAGCGCCGCCGCTGGCTCTGACAACCGCTCCCCCTGTGGCACTGCCCTAACGCACTGCCGCTGACGACCAAGCTCTGAGACCAAAGTCTTGAGCCCCAGCTCTGAGACGCAGGCCCTGACCCATGGCCTCAAGGCAACAGCCACGAAGAACAGGTGCCGGCGGTAGCACCTGCCCGCCCGTGCGGGCATAATCGGCCGGCCCCTGCCTGATGGTGCGGGCCTTGTGCCATCACCAGAACAACAAGAAAGAGGACACCTCATGCACGTTAAGGGAACGGCCCTTGCGGCCCTGCTGCTGAGCCTGCTGCTGCCCGCACCCGCCGCCCTTGCCGGGCCGCTGGACCCCAAGATCATCCCCGCCCTGGTGCTCTCGGCCGGCCGTGTCGACTCCAGCCGCGATGTGGATGGCAAAGGCACCGGCTTTTTCCTCGACGGCAACTACACCCGCACCTTTCTCAACGTAGGTGCGGGCCACAAAGACTTCGACGGCGAGACTGTCGATAACGTCTACGCCGGCATCGGGATTTCCAAGCTGATCCAGTTGCAGGTGGGCTTCGGCACCGAAGGCCGCGTACAGCGCTGGCGCCACGACTTCAATCTGACGTCGATTTACGACTTCGTCACCGGCACCCAGCGCAACCGCTACAACATGAATCTCGGCAACCGCATCACCTTCACGTTCGCTGCCGAAAAATACGGCCGCGACGAGCGCTTCAACAACGTGCATATCGGCTTCGGCCTGCAGTACTGACGCCTCCACGGCCCGGGGTTGCTGAACCAGCGCCCCGAGCTGCTCGCCTCACACCTCACTGTCACCCTTCCGTCATCGCACTGTCGCCATAATGCCGCACATTTTTTTGGGCGGATGACCTTGCATGGCACCTCACTCGACTTCAGGCTTTCCCGAACTCGATGCATTGCAGCTTCTGTTGCGGCGGGATTCGCCATGGCTGCGCGCCGAGGCCGTCACGCAAGTCGACGTACAGGGCGAGTCGCTCCCGGTCTGGTGTCTGGAAATGGGCAGCACCGACCCCAACGTGCCCGCGGTAGGCTTTTTCGGTGGCGTTCACGGCATGGAGCGCATCGGCACCCAAGTGCTGGTTGCCTGGCTGGAAACCCTGCTGGCACGCCTAGAGTGGGACGGCCATTTTGCTGACCTGATGCAGCAAGTTCGGCTCGTCTTCATGCCCATGGTGAATCCGGGCGGATTACTGCTATCGACCCGCGCGAACCCTGCCGGAATTGATCTCATGCGCAGTGCCCCCGTAGACGCCAAGGGCAGCGTGCCCCTGCTCGTCGGTGGCCACCGTATCAGCCGGCACCTGCCCTGGTATCGCGGCAACGTGGAAGACGGCATTCCCCCCGAAGCAGATGCACTCTTCCGGGTGGTGCGCGAACGCCTGCATACCCATGCCTTTTCGATGGCCATGGATTGCCACTCCGGCTTCGGCTTTCGCGACCGCATCTGGTTTCCTTATGCGCGCAGCAACGAACCCGCTCCACATCTGCCAGAAGCCTTTGCGCTGCGCGCCCTGTTCAACCGCACCTACCCCAACCACAGTTTTTACCTGATGGAGCCGCAGTCGGTGAGTTACACCACTCACGGCGATCTCTGGGACTTTCTTTACGACGAGCACATCGCGGAAAAACGTGGGCTGTTCCTGCCGTTCACGCTGGAGATGGGATCGTGGCTATGGGTGAAGAAAAATCCGCGCCAATTCTTTTCGTGGTTCGGGCACTTCAACCCCATCCTGCCACACCGGCTGGAGCGCGTGCTGCGGCGGCACATCACGCTGTTCGACTTCCTGATTGAGGCCGCCGTGGCACATGCGAAATGGCGACCAGAAGGCAAGCTGCAAGAGATTTACCGCGAAGAGGCCATGCGTCGCTGGTATCGCTAACCCTCTGCTGACAAATGCTTTTCAGCAGCAGGCGTGGGCGGCCTGGAGCGACTCCGGATATGCGCCGGACTTGATGGCGGCAAAGTGCCATGAGCGCTGTTCAGAGCACGCCGTTACAACTTTTGCACGACGGCTTTTCACAACAGAATGCCTCGCCCCCACAAAACAAAGCGCCCGCCAATCTGGCGGGCGCTTTGCTGTCTGTCTGCGAAGAGCGATCAATTCAAAGCAGCAATTGCCGTATATCCGCCAGCACCTTCGACAGCGCAGTGGTGAACCGCGCGGCATCCGCCCCATCGATCACGCGATGGTCGTACGAAAGCGACAACGGCAGCATCAGCCGTGGCTGGAACTCACGGCCATTCCACACCGGCTTCATCGCCGAACGCGACACGCCGAGAATGGCAACCTCCGGCCAGTTCACGATCGGGGTAAATGCCGTACCACCAATCCCGCCCAGCGAAGAAATGCTGAAGCAGGCGCCCTGCATGTCCGCTGGGGAAAGTTTTTTGTCGCGTGCTTTTGCCGACAGCTCCCCCATGTCGCGCGCAATTTCGCGAATCGACTTTTTGTCAGCATCGCGAATCACCGGCACCACCAGACCGTTCGGCGTATCCACGGCGACCCCGATATGCACGTAATGCTTGTGCACCAGATGTTCGCCATCGGCATCCAGCGAGCTGTTGAATTTCGGGAACTGCTTCAGCACATGGGCTGAGGCTTTCACGAGAAACGCCAGCACCGTCAGACTGAGGCCTTCGGCCTTGAGCGCATCTTTCTGCGCCACGCGAAAGGCTTCCAGCTCGGTGATGTCGGCTTCGTCGAACTGGGTGACATGCGGAATCGTGACCCAGGCCCGGTGCAGGTTTTGCGCCGAGAGCTTCTGGATACGCGTCAGCGGCAGACGCTCGACTTCTCCCCACTTGGCAAAATCGATGACCGGCAGTGTCGGCAATCCACCACCCGCCGCCGGAGCGGCCGCCTTTTCGGTCAGCGTCTTTTTCACGAAGGCGTGCAGATCTTCTTTGAGGATGCGGCCCTTGGGGCCGGAGCCGGTGACGCACCCGAGGTCGGCCCCCAGCTCACGCGCCAGACGGCGGACCGCCGGACCCGCATGCACATTTGCCGTGCTGGCAACGGTCTGCTGATGGGTAGCCAGCGGCATGGCGGGGGTCGGCGCTGACACTGAGGGTGCAGATACGGTGGCTACCGGCGCCGCACTGACAGCCGCAGGCGGCGCCTCAGGAGCGGAAGCCGCAACGGCCACGCTCACCTCCAGCAACACGACATGCTCGGACACCTTGTCGCCCACTTTCACCAGCACCTGCTGCACCACACCGGCCAGCGGGCTTGGGACTTCCATGCTGGCCTTGGCAGACTCCAGCACCACCAGCGGCTGCTCGATACTGATGACATCGCCGGCCTTCACGAGAATCTCGATGACATCGGCCGTGTCACTGCCGATGTCAGGCACTTTGACGGTTTGAATTGACGCCTCGGCTGGCGCCGCAACTGGCGCATTAGCTGCAGCGGCCACCGGCGGCGTCAGCACTGAACTCACCTGCTCCAGCTCCTGCTGGATTTGCCTGACCGGCACATCAGTACCAGCAGACGACGCCTCCAGCACCATCAGCAGATCACCCTGCGCCACACTCTGGCCCACGGTCACCGCCAGGCTTTTCACCACGCCACCTTCAGGACAGGGCACTTCCATGCTCGCCTTGGCGGATTCCAGCACGACTATCGTCTGCTCAGGTGTGACGCTGTCACCCGGCTTCACCAGTATTTCAATCACATCGGCACTGTCGCCACCGATGTCCGGCACGCGAATTTCACTCACCTTGTTCTCCTTGCCCGCTCCGGATAAGAGTCATGACGTGTTGGCCCCTCAGGCTTTTGGCGCATAGGGCTTTTCAGGATTGATGCCGAAGCGGCGAATCGCGTCTTCGACCACGCTGCGGCCGATTTCGCCGTCATCGGCCAGCGCATTGAGCGCGGCGATGGCCACGAAGTAGCGGTTCACCTCGAAATGCTGGCGCAGTTTTTCACGCGAATCGGAACGGCCGAAACCGTCCGTGCCCAGCGTGTAATACGTGCGACCCGGCAGGAAAGCTCGAATCTGCTCCGAATGGATTTTCATGTAATCCGTGGCGGCGATAATCGGGCCTTTCGTGGCGCGCAACTGTTGCGTGACCCAGGGCACTTTTGGCTCATCCAGCGGATGCAGCATGTTCCAGCGCTGTGCTTCGAGTGCCTCTTTGCGCAGCTCGTTCAGGCTGGTGGCGCTCCACACATTGGCGCGGATGCCGAACACTTCCTGCAACAACTCGGCAGCCGCCTCGACCTCCAGCAGAATGCTGCCGGAACCAATGAGCTGCACGATTTTTGAAGTAGCTGCCGGCGCTTCTTTCAGCAGATACAGACCGCGCACGATGCCTTGCTCAACGCCTGCCGGCATGGCCGGCTGCACGTAGTTCTCGTTCATCGTGGTGATGTAATAGAAAACGCTTTCTTTGTCGCGGTACATGCGCCGCAGGCCGTCATTGACGATCACCGCCACTTCATAGCCGTAAGCCGGATCATAGGACACGCAGTTGGGCACGGTACTGGCCAGGACATGCGAATGGCCATCTTCATGCTGCAAGCCTTCGCCATTCAGCGTGGTGCGCCCCGAAGTGGCGCCAATCAGGAAGCCACGCGCACGCGAATCGCCGGCGGCCCACGCCAGATCGCCGATACGCTGGAAGCCGAACATGGAGTAGAAAATGAAGAAAGGAATCATCGGCTGGTTGTGCATGCTGTACGCCGTGCCCGCCGCGATCCAGGCACTCATGGCGCCGGCCTCATTGATGCCTTCTTCGAGAATCTGCCCTTTCACGTCTTCGCGGTAATACATGATCTGCGCTTTGTCTTCCGGCTCGTAAAGCTGGCCGACATTCGAGTAAATCCCCAGTTGCCGGAACATGCCCTCCATACCGAAAGTACGCGCCTCATCGGGCACGATGGGCACGATGCGCTCACCAAAATTCTGCACCTTCACCAACGCGTTCAGGCAGCGCACAAAGGCCATGGTGGTGGAAATCGGCTTGTCGGAGCCTTCCAGCACTTGCGCAAACGCGCCGAGCTCGGGAATGTCGAGCGCAACCGTATCGCGGCGTCGCGCCGGCAGATAGCCGCCGAGCTGCATGCGGCGCTCGCGCAGATAACGGATTTCCGGTGAATCTTCGGGGGGCCGGAAAAAGGGCACTCGCGCCAGCTCTTCATCGGAGAACGGCAGACCGAACTGGTCGCGGAAACCTTTGAGCGATTCCATGTCCAGCTTCTTGAGCTGGTGCGATTTGTTGGCGGCCTCAGCAGCGCCGGTGCCATAACCCTTGACGGTCTTCGCCAGAATCACGGTCGGCTGGCCGGTGTGATTGACCGCCGAATGATAGGCCGCAAACACTTTGTAGGGGTCGTGGCCGCCACGGTTGAGCGCGTAGATGTCTTCGTCCGACAGATGCTCGACCAGCTTTTTCAGCTCGGGGTATTTCCCGAAGAAATGCTCGCGGGTATAGGCGCCACCATGGTTCTTGAAAGCCTGGTATTCGCCGTCGACACACTCTTCCATGCGCTTGCGCAGAACGCCTTTTTCATCGCGATCCAGGAGCGGGTCCCACTTGCGCCCCCACACTACCTTGATGACATTCCAGCCGGCACCGCGGAAGACCGACTCCAACTCCTGGATGATCTTGCCGTTGCCGCGTACTGGCCCATCGAGGCGCTGCAGGTTGCAATTGATGACAAAAATGAGGTTATCGAGCTTTTCACGGCCAGCCAGTGAAATCGCACCGAGGGACTCCGGCTCGTCCATCTCGCCGTCACCCAGGAATGCCCACACCTTGCGGGTTTCATTCTTGATCAGGCCACGATTGGCCAGGTACTTCATGAAGTGCGCCTGGTAAATCGCCATGATGGGGCCGAGGCCCATCGACACCGTGGGGAACTGCCAGTAATCCGGCATCAGCCAAGGGTGCGGATAGCTGGACAGGCCTTTGCCATCCACCTCACGCCGGAAGTTTTCCAGCTGTGCCTCATCAATACGCCCCTCAAGAAAGGAACGCGCGTAGATGCCAGGAGCGGAGTGGCCCTGGTAATAGATGAGGTCGCCGCCAAAGGTGTCGTTCTGTGCCCGGAAGAAATGATTGAAGCCCACGTCGTAGAGCATGGCGCTGGAGGCAAACGTGGCGATATGGCCACCCAACTCATCATCGTTGTCATTGGCACGCATCACCATGGCCAGCGCATTCCAGCGAATCAGGGAGCGCAGGCGACGCTCGACGAACATATCACCCGGCATGGGCGGTTCGTCGCGGACTTCGATGGAGTTGATATACGGGGTATTCAGGCGGGACAGGTTGACGCCGCGGCGCCGGGCTGTTTCGGTGAGCTTTTCCAGCAGGTAGCGGGCTCGCTCACTGCCTTCTTTCTCCACCACGGAAGCGAAGGCCTCCAGCCATTCCCGGGTCTCTTCCGGGTCCTGATCATCAAAAAAGCGCTCAAGGGGAATATCGAGGGACATGGGGTTTCCTTGTCGGGGCAACGCGAAGGCGTTGTGAGCCTCCGCAGGACGATGTGGTGACCGGTAAGTCGGCCGCGATTATGTCGGCCCTCCCGCCAGATTGTCTACAAAAACCCTAGCGCGCTTTCAGGCGCTTGTCAGTGCGCTTGTCAGAGACCGCCTCCCCTGAGCGGATACGCCACTGCGCCAACTGCGCGCAGAGCGGCTCGGCCGCCTGCAAAAGTCCGGGACCGGGACGCGCCAGACGCGGATCATCAACCGCCAGCCATTGCTGTTTCTGTACCGCCGTGAGCCGGGGGAAGCGCGACCAGCGGGCACGAACGGCGCTGGTGCTGTTTTTTCCATGAATCAGCACATCCGGATTGGCTTGCACGACAAACTCAGGGTTGACCATGGGAGCCGCCACCGGGCCGGGCGGCAAAATATTGTCGGCACCGCACAGCGCCAACGCCTGACTGAGCAGGTGATCCCCTTGCAGGCTGTAGAGTGGCTGCGACCAGACTTCGTAGAAATAGCGCAGGCGCGGCGCTGGCCTCTTGCCGTATGCCGCCAGGCGCTGCAGTTGCTGCTCGGCGGCGAGGGCGGCCAGCTCTGCGCCCGCCTCTTGCCCTGTCAACTCGCCCAGCACGCGCAACTGCCGCGGCAAGTCGGTCAACGCACGCGCTTGCAGCGTGTAGACGGGCAAACCAAGGCGGCTCAGCCGGGCCTGCTGGGTCGCTGGCGTGCCATCACCCCAGACCACGACCAGATCCGGGCGCAGCGCCAGCAGGCGCTCTTCATTGAGGGCAAAGGCATCGGCCACCACGGGGTAGCCGGAAAGGCTGCGAGCATGGGCGCCACGGGTTTCGTGATCATCGACCACCGCCACAATCTGCTGGCCGGCGCCGATGGACTGCAACATGTCGGTGGCATGGGGTGCCAACACCACCATACGTTGCACTGGCAAACTGAGTGCAAGCCGATGGCCGATGTCGTCGGTCACCTCTGCTGCCATGCCAGAACCCGCCATGAGCATCAGTGCGAGCAAAAATGTGCGCATCAGAACCCGAACAGTGTGTGCAGGGCGAGCAGTACCACCCAGAGCACCAACGTCCGCCGAAACAACGCAGACACGGACTCCAGCGCCAACAGCAACTCATCACGACCAGCACCGGCCTCCAGCCTCACCGGCTGAGCAGCGGTGGCCGCGTCTTCCAGCAGATCAAGAGCAGGGGCTTCTCGCTCAAACACCACACGCCGCCAGTGCTGCCAGGTTGCCGTGAAGTCGCCGGCCAAGGCAAAGCCCAGAGCCAGCACGCGCGCGGCGGGCCACTCCATCCAGTGCAAGCAGCGCGGCGCCGGACTGTCGGAGGGTAATTCATCGGCGCTGACCATCAGGCGCAGCAGGTAATAGACCAGTGCCGCCACCGGCCCCAGCAGAAGAAACCAGAACAACGGCGCAAACAATTCGCGGAATTGCTCCTCCGCCAACTCGCGCCGCACACGCATCAGCTCGGCATCCAGAATGACTCCCGCCACCACAGCAGTCTCGGTTGTCGCCAAGCGGTTTTTGGCGCGTGCCATGACATCGGGCAAGGTGCGGTCAAACAGAATGAGCGCCAACACGACGAGCCCCAGTGCAGCTTCCAGCAAATGCTGCCAGAGCCCGGAGACCACACCCATCAGCAAGGCGAGGACGAGAGCCGGCAACAACACGATCAGCATCAACACCAGCGGCGCAGCCCAGCCTTCACGCTGGCCTCGCTGCAGCCAGCCATCACGCCAGCGGCGCACGAGATGACCGATGGCGGCCGCTGGCTCTGCCAGATGCCCTTGCTGGCGTAGCAGCAATACCACCATCACGATCAGCAGCTTCATTCGTCCTCCTTGTGGCGTAGCAGGGCTTGCAGTCGCCCCCAGTCAAACGCCGGCCCCGGATCAGTTTTCCGGCCGGGGGCAATGTCGCTGTGCCCGACGCAGGTGTTGCGGCAGGTGGGGTAATTCGCCTCCAGCACCAGTATCACGGCGGCAAGCTGCGCATACTGGGCATCGGTGTAGGCCAGATCATCCGTACCTTCGAGCTCGATACCTATCGAAAAATCATTGCAGTTGTCACGCCCAGCAAATTGCGACTGCCCGGCATGCCAGGCGCGGCGATGAAAGGGTACATACTGCACGATCTCGCCGTCACGGCGAATCAGCAAGTGTGACGATACGCGTAAATGCGCCACCTCTGCGAAATAGGGGTGCCCCTCGGGCGGCAACGTATTGGTGAAGAGAGCGTCAATCCAGGGCCCGCCAAACTCGCCGGGGGGCAAACTGATGCCGTGCACGACCAGAAGCGATACCGGCACACCGGCAGGACGCTCATTGTGGTTGGGAGATTGGCAGTGGCGCGCCGGCTCCAGCCAGTGCTCCGCCGAAACACGGAAAGGATTCATTGCCGGGCAGGAGCCTGCTTGCCGCTGAGATCGCGCAAATTGCCAATGACCGACTCCAGCGCGCGATCAATGAACTCACTTTCCTCGACGACACGGGCACGGCCAAGACTCATGTCCTGCGCCAATTTCATGGCCGTCATTTCACCCACCTTGATGCCGCGGCGGTTGGCAAAAATCAGTTTGTCGACAGAGCGTATGCGCGCCACCAGCTTGTTGCGATCACGCTGCTCGGCATCACAGAACTCGACCCAACTGCCAACATTCAGTCGGCTGACAGTCAACACATGTTCGTTGTCGCCCGGCAGCAGATCTTCGGGGGGCGGCGGGACGGGCTCGGCCTGCGGCAGTACGACAGACTCCACTTTGGCATCGTCAGCACGCTGCATGTTTTCCGCCTGCACCTGACCCGGTGCCGATACCGGTGCGGTGCTGGCATCGACAATGGTGACAGTCCGCGCACTCTGGCCCTGCAAAAGACCAAGATGCACTTGCGCCAACTCTCGTAACAAGGTCTCGGTGTTGAGTGGGTCGTAATTAACGGCGGCCAAGCCCTTTTTCAGACTGTTCATGAGCTTGGGAGCGACATCGCGATGCCGCTTCTGCCATTCGTCTCCTGCCTGCGGAAGGACGCTCCAGATCACGGCATCCACCACCTTCACCGCCTGACGCCACGCCTCAGACTCCGTCCCCTCTTTCAGGCAGTTGATGTAAAGCACATTGCGCCAGGCATCCTGCAACAGGCGCACAACAACGATCGGCAACTGTCGACCCGTCAGACGTCGGTTGAGTGTTTGCTGCACCATGGCACGTGCCAGCTCAGCCCGTGCACGCCCTTCTTCGGCTTCACGCGTACGGTTGTCTACTGCCTCTTCACGCCGCTGCTGGTGCTCGTGAAACGACGTGAACTCGTCCAGCAACTCATCAAAGAGGCCGATGTCGTCGATGAATTCATTGAGGATCCGGAACACCACTTCTTCAATCTTGGCATAGAGCGCATCACTGCCCTGCTCCTGACTGCTCCAGCCAATACCGGCTTTCGCAAGCGCATTCAGCAGGCGCCGCGCAGAGTGGCTTTCTGCGTTGAAAAAAGTCTTGTCGAGAATGGCGACCTTCAACAACGGAATCTGCAACCGACCGATCAGGGCCTTCATTGCCGTGGGCAGATCGTCGTCATCCAGAATGAAATCGAACAGCATGGACACCAGATTGATGATGTCTTCATCTGCCTGTTTGATAGCCTCTACCGTCTCTTCATCCGATCTCAGATTGTCACGGATGGCACCACGCACTTCGCCGACCGTGGGTGTCGACGCATCCTCCGCCAGAGGTGTACGCGGCTGCATCTGCTGGATTCCCGACAGCAAGGCCAGCAACTCAGGGGTGGCAACTGTCTGCACTACGGCCGTCGGTGCGATGTGCTGCGGAGCAATGGGCACAGAAGCGACACTGCCACCAATCACCTGTGCCGGCAGCATGCCGATGCCACCACCGCCAACATAGTGTCCACCATGGTATTGGCCTCCCGGGAAAGGCTGGCCATTGCCACCTTGCGCTCCAGGTGGCAATCCACCACCTCCAGGGCTTTGCTGTCCTGCACTTGCAGTGGCGCCTTGGGCGCCACCACCCATGGCACCCCGCCCCATGGCCAGCATTTCCTGCAAAAAGGAAAATGCTTCTTCTGTGTCAGCGTGCGGCTTGCGTGCAGCCCCATCAGCCTCGGCTCGTGCGGCGGCACGAGCGGAAGCCGACGGCTTCCCGCTTGAGCCAGAGAACGCCAGCTTCAATTCAGGCAAAACACCAGCCTCTATGAAAAGCTGATTGGCTTCG
>JAUXNL010000284.1 GCA_030684415.1 Moraxellaceae bacterium
CAGGCCGACCAGGTTCCGTGCCGCCTGCGCCGCAAAGGATTGACGGTCCAGCAGCCCGTTTCCGCCTGCCATTCCGGCGTAGATCGTGAGCTCGGAGGAAAAATCCGCCGCACGGAAAAGAACCCAGGCCACCACCACGCAGAGGAAGGTGATGAACCAGCCGAATGCGCGCATCAGTCCTGCATGGCGGAAGGAAAACGCGGGGCGGATCTTGTTCCAGGCGTGATTGGCGACAAGGTAGGATCCATGCAGTGCGCCCCAGGCGACGAAGGTCCATTGCGCGCCATGCCACAAGCCGCCGAGTAGCATGACGATCATCAGATTGCCGAAGCGGCGCGCAGGCCCACACCGATTGCCGCCCAGCGGAATGTAGAGATATTCGGTGAGAAACCGTGACAGGGTGATGTGCCACCGGCGCCAGAATTCGATGATGCTGGTGGATTTGTAGGGCGACGCGAAGTTGATGGGAAGCCGGATGCCGAAAAGCAGGGCCAGCCCGATCGCCATGTCGCTGTAGCCGGAGAAATCGAAATAGAGCTGCGCGGTATAGCCCAGCGCCGCGTGCCAGGCGCGGATGGCGTCCACGCTGCCGCCCGCCTGGACGAAACTGAAGGTGGGGTCGATGCTCTGCGCGATGCTGTCGGCAATAAGCGTCTTCTTTGCAAAACCGATGCTGAATATGACCAGGGCCAGCGGAAGATGGGCGAGGGCGCGCGGCAGCCATTCCGGGCTGCGGATCTGGGGTACGATTTCCCGGAAATGGACGATCGGCCCGGCGATGAGCTGCGGGAAGAACAGAACGAAAAATGCGAACTCGTGAATCCGCACACGACCGATGCGGCGCGCATACATGTCACTGAGGTAGGCGATTTTCTGGAAGCTGAAGAATGAGATCGCCAACGGCAGGGCCGGTGCCGTAAAGGCCAGGCTTGTGCCCAGGGCGAGTTCAAGATTGGAGGCGAAGAAGCCGGCGTATTTGAACCAGCCCAGCACGGAAAGGTTCAGTGTGACGCCTGCCACGAAGGCATGTTTCCGCTTTGGCCCGGCGGTGCTG
>JAUXNL010000285.1 GCA_030684415.1 Moraxellaceae bacterium
GGCGCATGACATCGGCAATCCGCCCTTTGGCCATACCGGTGAGGATGCGTTGCGTGAGTGGTTTTCCGCCGCCGCTAACCTTCACTACCTTGAGCCGCTCACCCCGGCCGAGCGCCTTGACGTGCAAACCTACGAAGGCAATGCCCACGGCCTGCGCATGGTGGCCAGCCTGGAAATGCATTACAGCGAAGGCGGCATGCGTCTCACCGCCGCCAGCATGGGCGCGCTGGTGAAATACCCGTGGACGGCAGCGGCCGAACCCGTACCGGAAGGAAAATCACGCAAGGGCAAGTTCAATATTTACGGCGCCGAGCGTGATTACTACGCGGTGGTGGCAGACGAACTGGGCTTGCTACGCTTGGGCGAAGAGCGGTGGGCGCGGCATCCGCTGTCGTATCTGATGGAGGCCGCCGACGACATTTGCTACGCCATTCTCGATCTGGAAGATGCCGTGGAAATCGGCATTCTCTCGGTGGAGGAGTTCGAGGCTGTGGTGCATCCGGTACTGGAGCCGGAAAAGCTGCGCTCGCCTCAAGGCCCGGATCGGCGCAATGCCGACGTGATCCGCCGTTATTGCGCCGCTTTGCGTGGGATGGTGATCGGCAAATGTGTGGAAGAATTCGCCATCACCTTCATGCGTCACCATAACAACATTCTGGAAGGCGGATTGCCGGGTGGTAGCCGCGATTTGCTCGACCTGGTGAGCGGCGACATCTCGCGTCTGCTCAAGGGCGCCAAAGACCTGGCCAGCGAGCGTGTCTACCGGCATCGCAGCAAAGTGGTGAAGGAAGTGGCGGCGTATCCCTGCTTGCAGCTGTTGCTGGATACGCTGGTGCCGGATGCATTTGCCTTCTGCAATGGCGACCGTCTCAACACGCGCCAGCGCACCCAGCTTGCGCTGCTGGAGCGGCCATTGGTGGAGGGCGAAAGCCACTACTCGGCGTATATGAAGGTGCTGGATTACATCGGGGGCATGACCGACAACTACGCCGCCACACTGGCCAGCGAAATTTCCGGCGTCGGTATCCGCTGATACCCACGACCACCACACGCGCATGTTCCTGTAGGTGCGGATTCATCCGCACCTGGGCGCCAGTCGTAGCTACGCAGTGGCGAGGGCTCTTGTAGGAGCGGCTTTAGCCGCGAAATGCGGCTCCCGACATCTTCGCGGCTAAAGCCGCTCCCACAGGTTCAGAGCCGACCGTACAATTTCGGGAGCGGCAGCCCGAGCAAGGGCCACTTTCATAAATGCGGATGAATCTGCGCCTACAGAGGCAGCCGTAGCATCATCTCCGCAGTGGTGACGGCTCTTGTAGGAGCGGCTTTAGCCGCGAAAAGGCCTGCGCGGCTAAAGCCGCTCCTACAGGCTCAGTCTGAACTATTCAGAACCTGAAGGACTGCGCCGGGTCTCAAGACGTACGCTGATGTTCAAAACGTGTGCTGACATTCAAGTCGGGACTGACAGCGATGCCGCCATCTGCTGGTGATTGCCTCAACGCCGCCATCTGTAGCAAGGCCGCCGTCAGGCGGCTTTTTTGTTTTCCGGCGCGCTGTCGGCACGGTTGGCGGCGAACATGGCCTGCCAGTGCAACACACCTTCCGGCAGAGGAGGGCTGGGCTCGTCATGATTGAGGGGGCTCAGCACCAGGCCTGGCGCCACGCGTTTGCCCTTTTCCGTAAAGACAAGGCGGGCCCAAGCATGGCTGTAAATGGTGTCGCCCACGCGAAAGGCATGCTCGATGTAGTAGTAGCGGTCGTCCCAGCCGACGATGCGCGTGTCGATTTCGAAGTGCTGGCGTGGTAGCAGTGAGCGGTAGTAACTGATGGCGATGTTGGCCACCAGAAAGTTCTGTTTGCGCCGGAACACGCCGAAGACACCGGTGCGGATGCTGTGTTCCAGCCGGGCGCTGTCCAGATACGAAAGATAGCGCGCGTTGTTCACATGCCAGTTGAGGTCAAGATCGCCAAAACGCACGCGGTGCCGGGTCGTGACCCGATCCAGCAGGTTCTTGGTGGGGTAGCGGTCCCAGCCGAAAAACAGGGTGAGCAGGAAGCGGAAAAAGGCGGCCATGAGCGGCTCCGTGGGCAGGCAGACCGCCTTGTAGCGGCATCGTGACCCATGCGTCAAGCGGCCTGACAAGGCAGGAGGGCGATGGTATGCTGCCGCCCCGACTCAGCAGTCGCATCAGTAACCCCTCATTTTTCTGAAGGTGTCAGCATGGATATTTCCAACAAAGTTGCCATCGTGACCGGTGGTGCTTCCGGTCTCGGCCTTGCCACTGTCGAGGCTTTCCTCGCCAAGGGCGCCAAAGTCGCCATTTTCGACCTGAACGAAGAACAGGGTCAGAAGACCGCCGACAAGCTGGGCGCCAATGCCCAGTTCGTGAAGGTGAACGTGGCCGACGAAGCCTCCGTGCAGGCCGGTATCGATGCCGTTGTCGCCAAGTTCGGCGCCGTGCATGTGGCCGTGAACTGTGCCGGCATCGGCTCGGCTCAGCGCACCGTGGGCAAGAACGGCCCGCACTCCCTGGAAGTGTTCAACAAGGTCATCGCCGTGAATCTGGTCGGCACCTTCAACGTCACGCGCCTCGCCGCCGTGGCCATGCAGAAGAACGAAGGCCTGGCCGACAACGAGCGTGGCGTGGTCATCAACACCGCCTCGGTTGCCGCTTTTGATGGCCAGGTCGGTCAGGTGGCCTACTCCGCCTCCAAGGGCGCTGTGGTCGGCATGACCCTGCCCATCGCGCGTGATCTTGCCGGCATCGGCGTGCGCTGCGTGACCATCGCCCCGGGCATTTTCAATACTCCGCTGATGAACGCCGCGCCTGATACCGTGAAGCTGCCGCTGATTGAAATGACGCAGTTCCCCAAGCGCCTTGGCCTGCCGGAAGAGTATGCGAAGCTGGCCGCGCACATCGTGGAAAACACCTTTATCAACGGTGAGACCATCCGCATCGACGGTTCCATCCGTATGGCACCGAAGTGATCGGCTGATCGCTCCGCTGCAAAAACAAAGCCCGGCATTGCCGGGCTTTGTTTTTGCAGGGGTCTATATCAGGAGTTTTTCTGCGTTTTGCTGCCGAAATAGAAGCCAAGAATTGCGGTGAGTGCTGCTGATAGTATCGGCGGTACTTCCGCAGATGGGTCTCTTATTACGAGATAAGCAATAGTCACAGTAATAATCAAGCCAATAATTCCAGACATCCCGCCAAGAGCTTCAAGTACATCGTATTTCTTTGATTTTTTAGAGATCATCGAAATCAAAAGAGCTTCATTCTTGCTGATATGGCAGCTTTTTGAATCGACAAAAACATAATTATGAAATGCGTTTCCTTCTGACTCGAACCCGACAACAAATAAGGTTCCATCAAGAAAATCGTAATGAACGTTAGTGATAGTGCAGTTTGTCGCTTTTGGATTGACGTTTTTTACTTCTTCGATAGCTCTTTCGCGGGCATTCATTTTTCGGCCTCAATTTTCGGAGTTATTTGTCCTTCACTACTTCGGTTGTGCGCCGGAAATCGAGCTCGATGTCGCGCATGCGGAAGTGGAAGGAGCCGGTCTTTCTGTCGTCAAAGTAATAGTGCAGCGAGCGCTTGATCGTGGGAAACGCCAGCTCGTCCCAGGGAATCTCTTCTTCGGTGAACAGGCGGCATTCCAGGCTTTCTTCCCCGACGCCAAAGACGCCATCTTTCAGTTCGGCACGGAACATCAGATAGACCTGATTGATGTGGCGGATGTTGAACACGGCATAGAGCTCGCCAATGGCGACCGGCGCGGCGGCTTCTTCGAGGGTTTCGCGGGCGGCGGCTTCGGGCGTGGTTTCGCCGTTTTCCATGAAGCCGGCGGGCAGTGTCCAGAATCCGTGGCGCGGCTCGATGGCACGGCGGCAGAGCAGCACCTTGTCTTCCCAGACGGGCAGACAGCCACAGACGATTTTGGGGTTCTGGTAGTGCACGGTGTGGCAGTGGTCGCAGACGTAGCGTGGGCGGGAGTCGCCCTCGGGGATGCGGTGCGCGACGGCATGGCCGCACTGGCTGCAGAAATTCATCCGGGCTCCGGGCTGGCAGGGGTGTGTGGGTGGCGGCGTGAGTGTCGTGCGCGAGTATAGCGTGGTGGTCCGGGCCAAGTGACAGCCTGCAGGTGGGGCAATGTCCGTGTGAGCGGGAGGCTATTCAGTGCGGTTGTGCCCAGCGCGGCCCTGTATGATCAGGGAGGACAAACGTCGGCAGTGCAGGGCGCAGGCCTATAAAGTGCCACCGGGAACACATGTTCAGGCTTGGGTGCGTGGGGGCGAGCCGGTACACTCGCCGCATGCCCGAATCCCGCCTCATCCTGCCCCAGCTCAGGGACCGCCTGCGCGACTACCGTCCTTCCCCTGACCGGGTGGATGCGGCTGTGCTGGTGCCAGTCACGGATGAGGCAAATCCGCACATCATCTTGACCCGCCGCGCCAGCCACATGAACTCCCATGCCGGTGAAGTGGCCTTTCCCGGCGGCAAGCGTGACGCAACCGACAGCAGCATCATCGCCACGGCATTGCGCGAGTCGAACGAGGAAATCGGGCTGGAAGCCGGCCAGGTGCAAATCGTTGGTGAGCTGGACGTGTTCACCTCCAAGGTCGGTTTGCGGGTGCAGCCGGTGATCGGGGTGATCACCGAGCCGCAGCGCCTGGATCTGCGGCCCAATCCGGGTGAGATTGAAAGCATTTTCCGCGTGCCGGTGGAGTTTTTCCTGACCGAAAAAGTGTCCTACACCCACCGCTTCCGCTTCATGGGGCAGGACTACACGGTGCCGAGCTTCAATTATGACGACTATGTGATCTGGGGGCTGACCGCGTTCATGATTGTCGATCTGATGAAGCGTGCCTATGACCACGAAATCGAATTCCAATGGCCGGCCCCGATCGAGGCCGACCGCCAGCGCCGTGATGCCTGACGGCGGTGCCGGCCGGTATGGGCGGGTATGGCCGCGCCGGGCCGTGATGTTGCAGCGGCTGTTCAGCCGCTTTCCCTGTAACCACCAGAGTGTTGATTGATGATCTATTCCTTGGGTGAGCGCCGTCCGGAAATGCGTGGCGACTTCTTCATTGCCGACAATGCCACCGTCATCGGCTCTGTGGTGCTCGAGCACAATGCCAGCATCTGGTTCAACGCCGTGCTGCGCGGCGACAACGACATCATCACTATTGGCGAAAACTCGAACATCCAGGATGGTAGCGTGTTGCACACGGACTTCGGCATGCCGCTGACCGTCGGGCGCAATGTCACGGTCGGCCACAAGGTCATGCTGCATGGCTGCACGATTGGCGAGGGTTCACTCATCGGCATCAATGCCGTGGTGCTCAATGGAGCCAAAATAGGCCGCTTCTGTGTCATCGGGGCCAATGCATTGATCCCCGAAGGGAAGGAAATTCCGGACTTCTCCGTGGTCATGGGCAGCCCGGGCAAGATCGTCAAAGAAGTCAGTGATGGTCAGAAGGCCATGATGGAGTTTGGTGCGCTGCACTACGTCGAGAATTTCAAGCGTTACCAGCGTGAGCTGAAGCGCGAGGGGTAAACCAGTGCGGCCGGATCAGGGCGGCCGGATCAGGGCGGCTGGGTCAGGAACGGCTGGATAAGAGCCGTGCCAAGGACTGCTCGATAACCGAGAGCAGTGTCCGGGTTGAGCATTTTCGGTGGTGTCCTGCGCGCAAGCGGACGCCGCCATAACGGATGAAAAAACAACAAGA
>JAUXNL010000469.1 GCA_030684415.1 Moraxellaceae bacterium
TTTCAGCGGGACTTTCATGTCGCGTCCCCTGTCGGTGCGACCAAGAGCGAATGTAGGGACGAACTCATTCGCAGACCATGGACGCGGATGTCCACCCGGTCGTCATCAGGCGCCGATGTGCAAATGAATTCGCCCCCAAACCGCATTCGAAGCAGACAGCAGATCATCATGGCCGCTCCGCCACGCGTTCGCCCATCAGCCCGGAAGGCCGGAAAACGAGCACGAGAATCAGCACCATGAACGCAAACACGTCCTGATACTGGCTGCCCAAAAAGCCACCGGTAAGATCGCCGATATACCCCGCCCCCAACGCTTCGATCAGGCCGAGCAACAACCCCCCGATCACCGCACCCGCCAGATTGCCGATACCGCCCAGCACGGCGGCCGAAAACGCCTTCAGCCCCAGCATGAAGCCCATATAGGCATGGGCCTGACCGTAATTGGCCGACACCATGACGCCGGCAACGGCCCCCAGACAGGAACCCAGAATGAAGGTCATGGAAATCACATGGTTCACGTTGACGCCCATGAGGCTGGCCACTTGCGGATTTTGCGCCGTCGCGCGCATGGCCCGGCCCAGTCGTGTGCGGTTCACCAGCAGCATGAGCCCGGCCATGATGGCCGCCGCCAGAATGACGATCAGGATTTGCAGGGTGGTGATCGACGCCCCGAGAAACTGGTGCGGCTCCGCCGGCAGGATGGGCGGAAACGCCACGTACTGGCGCCCCCAGATAATCATGG
Source organism: Moraxellaceae bacterium (assembly GCA_030684415.1). Lineage (GTDB taxonomy): Bacteria > Pseudomonadota > Gammaproteobacteria > Pseudomonadales > Moraxellaceae > UBA2031. The sequence goes on from JAUXNL010000469.1 coordinate 742, forward strand.
CCAGATTCTGCAGCACGATGGACAGGCCGATGGCCGTAATCAGCGGTGCCAGCCGCGGCGCGTTACGCAGGGGCCGGTAAGCCACGCGCTCGATACTGAAGCCCAGCAAGGCGCAGACGGGAATGGCCATGACCAGGCTGGTGGCCACCAGCAAGAGCGGCGGCAGGTCGATGCCGGCCCCCAGCAACAGGTTGAGACAGGTGATGGTGACCATGGCGCCGATCATCACGATCTCGCCATGGGCAAAGTTGATCAGGCCGAGAATGCCGTAAACCATGGTGTAGCCCAGCGCTATCAGGGCATAAATGCTGCCCAGGATAAGGCCGTTGATGATCTGCTGTACCAGGATATCCACGTGGTGTTCTCAATTCCCTTGGGCCGCACTGGCGGCAGTGCACATGACACGGGCGACGATTGGCGCGAAACCGCGCGAAGGTTACGCAGGATTCATGCCGGACTCAACGCTGGCCGACTGGTTTCAACCCCCGGGCCTTCTCGTACCGGCAGCGACCACCCCGGAAAAAACTCTCTCCCCTGCGACATCCTCTGGTCAACGCCCCCCCTGCCCTTGGTACTGCTGTGGGAGCTCTTCCTGTGGGAGCGGCTTTAGCCGCGATGACGGTGCGACTCGCCCATCGCGGCTAAAGCCGCTCCCACAGGAAGAGCACTGCAAGCGCGGTAACTAAATCCTGCCATGGCGCTGGCCACCCGGACAGCAAAAGGCCCGCCGTAGCGGGCCTCTGCCAAACCATCTGTCATCGGACATCCGTTGCCAGTTGCCCGCCTTGAACCTCAGCCATCAGTCAGTGCCAGCACTTGCTCCTGACCGCTGACTCATGACCTCAAGCTACCGTCACGGCGCTGTCGATGCAGCCGGCTCGGCTGCTGCGCCCAACGTGCGTAGCAACTTCCACTGCCCGCCTTCCACGCGGTAGACCGAAATCGAGCCGCCGGTCAGATCGCCTTTGTCGTCAAAGCTGATGCGGGCCGTCACACCGTCATGCGCGGTCTTGCCCATTTCCGGCAGGTATTTCGCCGGCTCGGCCGAGCCCGCCCGCTGCATCGCTTCGGCCACCACCATCATGGCGTCGTAGCAATACGGGGCATACAGCTGGATGACGCCATACTTGGCCTCGAAGCGCTGCTTGAAGTCCGGGCCTTTCGGCATGGCGTCCAGCGGCACACCCGGCAGCGACGACGTCACACCTTCGGCCGCAGGGCCGGCCAGCTTCATGAACTCCGCCGTGTTGATGCCATCGCCCCCGAGGAATTTGGCGCTCAGGCCCAGTGTCTTCATCTGGCGCGCCATGGGAGCGCCCTGACCGTCCATGCCGCCGTAGAACAGCACATCCGGGTTCAGCCCTTTGATCTTGGTAAGGATGGCGGTGAAGTCGGAGGCCTTGTCGTTGGTGAACTCCCGCACGATCACGCTGCCGCCGTTGGCCACTACCGCTTTCTCGAACTCATCGGCGAGCCCCTGACCATAGGCCGTGCGGTCATCGATGATGGCGATTTTCTTCGCCCCCATGTCCTGCACGGCAAACTCGCCCAGCGCCTTACCCTGCTGCACATCGTTGGCCATCACACGGAAGGCATTGGCATAGCCCTGCTGCGTGTAGCGCGGATTGGTGGCGGAGGGTGAAACCTGCACGATGCCGGCATCATAGTAGATGCGCGAAGAAGGGATGGTGGTGCCGGAATTGAGGTGGCCGATGATGACGTTGACCTTGTCGTCCACAAACTTCTTGGCGACGGTGGTGGCCACGCGTGGGTCGGCTTGGTCATCTTCGGACGACATCTCGAAACGCACCTTGCGACCGCCGATTTCAACACCACGGGCGTTCAGGTCGTCGATGGCCAGACGCACGCCGTTCTCATTGTCTTTGCCGAGATGTGCCTGGGGGCCGGTCAGCGGCGCCGCATGGCCGATACGCACCACCATCACGCCATCGGCCGCCACGGGCGCAGCGGCGCCCTCTTCTGTTTCCTTTTTGCTGCAAGCCGCAAGACTCACGGAGGCGGCCAGCACGGCCAGCGTCAGCAACTTTTTCATGTGCAATCCCTGTTGAATGAATGATGAGCAAGTGGCGGCGATTATTGCTCGCGCCCAAAGCCGCTGCCTAGCCCGGCAGAGGATTAGCCCGGCGGCGATGGCTTCGCGGCTGAAGCCGTTCTCACAGTGGGGGCAGGCTGTCGCGAGCCGTGCTGCTGGGCCTGCCTGCTTTGCTGCCCCGCATGGAGCAGGTACGAGTTCATCCGTCCCACCCTTATCGCCCGGCGCCTGGCATCATGTGCAATCGTTGTCTTTTTGAGGGGGAGGCGCATCCGCTTCGGCTGATGCTCCATCCTCCTGCGGCCAAAGCAGCCAGCTGTTTCGCTATTCAGCACCTCACCAAGCAGCACTCTCCGCTCCGCTCCGAGACTCCCGCCGGCCAAGCAGGCGGCGCTTCCCACGGGGCGGCCACTGGCAGAGTCATGCTGGTCGCCCCACACAGGCGACGGCTACACTAGGCGCCCTTCCCGGCCTGACGGCCCAGCCAGCCCGACAACACGCCCATGACCATGCTTTCACCCACGCTCGACCTCACCCTCGCCCTGATGCGTGAGCCCTCCGTCACCCCCTTCGACGCCAATTGCCAGACGCTGATGATCGAGCGACTGGAAAAAATCGGCTTCACGGTCGAGCGGCTGCGCTTCGGTGATGTCGACAACTTCTGGGCGCGGCGCGGCGATACCGGCCCGGTGCTCGCTTTTGCCGGCCACACCGACGTCGTGCCCACCGGCCCGGTGGAAAACTGGAGCGTGCAACCCTTCGCCCCGGAAATCCGCGACGGCATGCTGATCGGCCGCGGCGCGGCTGACATGAAAGGCTCGCTCGCCGCCATGGTCGTGGCCTGCGAGCGCTTCGTGGCGGCACACCCGGCACATAACGGCTCCATCGCGTTCCTGATCACCAGCGACGAAGAAGGCGTGGCCGTGAACGGCACGGTGAAAGTGGTCGAGCACCTGGAAGCCCGCCACGAAAAAATCACTTGGGCGCTGGTTGGCGAGCCCTCCTCCAGCAAACAACTGGGCGACGTGATCAAGAACGGCCGGCGCGGCTCGCTCAACGGCGTACTCACCGTCCTCGGCACGCAGGGCCATGTGGCGTATCCGCAACTCGCCGACAACCCCATCCACCGCGCCGCCCCCGCACTGGCCGAGCTCGCGGCAGAAGTGTGGGACCACGGCAACGGATTCTTCCCGGCCACCAGTTTCCAGATTTCCAACATCACTGCGGGCACCGGCGCCAACAACGTGATTCCCGGCGAAATGCAGGTGGTGTTCAACTTCCGCTTCTCCACCGAAGTCACCGAAGCACAGTTGCGCGAACGCACCGAAGCCATCCTGCGCAAGCACAGCGTCCGCTATGCGCTGGACTGGAAGCTTTCCGGCCATCCCTTCCTGACCGCGCGCGGCGAAATTGTCGAAGCGGCCGTGGCCAGCATCCGCGAAATCTGCGGCATCGACACCGAGCTCTCCACCTCGGGCGGCACGTCGGATGGCCGCTTCATCGCGCCCACCGGTGCACAGGTGCTGGAGCTGGGGCCGCTGAACGCCACCATCCATAAAGTGAACGAAGAGGTGCGGGCGGCCGATCTGGACACGCTCACCGACGTGTACGAGCGCATCCTCGTCAAACTGCTCGCCTGACGGCGTAGAAAACCATCTGCGCTCAACCACTGGGGCTGCCATCAAGTTCGCCGGCGTCTCCTCTAACAGCTTGCTGAAAAATGCTTTTCAGCAAGCTGTTT
>JAUXNL010000472.1 GCA_030684415.1 Moraxellaceae bacterium
AAACGATGTTGGCGAAAACCCGGATTACCGCACCGACCCCTCCACCGGCCTCGGCATGCCGCTCTGGGTCAACCACGTCTCTTTCCGCATGAGCGACCGGGCCGCCTGGGAGGCCTTCCGCGATCACCTGAAATCACAGAACGTGATGATGGTGGCCGAGACCGACCACGACTTCTGCCACAGCCTGTACGTGATCGACCCCAACATGCTGATGATCGAGTTCACCTTCGATACCGACCTCGAGAAATTCGGCATGACACAAGAAGCCGCGTATCAGGCCCTGTTCGAAACGCCACCAGAAGACATTCCCGCCGAGGCCTACAAAGGCTCGCGCAATCCGAAGGTGAAGCTGTACGTCTGACGGCTTGCCACATGCATGGCGCCGCGACGCCGGCGCCATGCACCACCCCCTTTCACAGGAAACCGACATGCTCCTGATTTCCAAAACCTACTGGCTGGGCATGCCCTTCAACTACAAGGGCGCGCTGCCCGAGGGCACAGAGGTCCGGCCGCTGCACCTGCAGGCCGCCGACATGCGCTGGATTACCGGTCTCTACTACACGCCGGCCACTGCCGCCAAACGCCGCCCGATCGGCGTGCTGGTGATGCATCCGCGCGCTGACTTCTCGCGCCACTACTGCATCCCACGCTTCGTGGAAAACGGCATCAGCGTGCTCGGCCTGACCACGCGCTGCCTGAACAACGATGTCACCGCCATTCACGAAGACCTGATTCTCGATGTCGCCGCGGGCGTGCAATACCTGCGCGAGCAAGGCGCGGAAAAAGTCATCCTCGTCGGCAACTCCGGCGGCGGCGCCCTGTTCTCGTTTTATCAGGAGCAGGCCGAGAAAGCCGTCGGCCAGCGCATTGCCACAGACCCCGCCGGCAAGCCCACCAAACTCAATATGGCGACGATGATTCCGGCCGACGCGCTGATTGCGCTCTCTGCCCATGCGGGCGAAGGCCAGGTGCTGCTGCACTGCATTGACCCCGCCGTGACCGATGAAAGCAACCCGCTCGCCAGCGACCCGGCACTCGACATGTACAACCCCGACAACGGCTTTGCACCGCCGCCCACCTCTTCACAGTACAGCGCCGAGTTCATAGCAGCATTCCGTGCTGGCCAACGGGCCCGTGTCGCCAGACTCGATGCGCATGCCCGCGCCCTGATTGCCGATGCGCGCACAGCAGAAGAAAGCTACAAGAAAACCAAGAACGTGCTGGACTTTGCCGAGCGCCAGGCCATCGGCCGTCATGCAGCGTTCGAGCCGGTGATGACAATTTACCGCACCATGGCCAACCCGAATTACACCGACCTCACGCAAGACCCCTCGGCCCGCGGCTACGGCTCGCTGTTCTCCGAACGGCCCGATCTCATGAATTACCAGTTCATCGGCTTTGGGCGACTGGTAACGCCCGCCGCGTGGTTGTCGACATGGTCCGGCCTGTCATCGAACGCTGACTTCTGTCGCAACATCGCCAGCACACAAATCCCCGTGCTGATCGTGAACGCGTTGCGCGACAAGGAAATCCACCCGGCCGATGCGCGCAAGATGTTTGCGGCCGTCACCTCTCCCGACAAGACCTTCTTGGATCAGGATGCCGAACATTATTTCGAGCCCGCCTTTGGCGAGCAGACCGCGCCCGACGTCGAGCGGCTGATGACACATGTTGTGCCCTGGGTACTGGAACGCTTCAGTTAACCCAGCGCACACAAGCTCCATAAGCCCCATAAAAAACCCGGCAAAATAGCGGGGTTTTTTATGAGATCAGCGATGCGCTCAGGCAGCCGCCTCGTCATCATCGTCATCGGGTGTGCTGTCGACCGGTGCGCGGTTGCCGCGGTCATCCCCGGTGACCGTCTCGCTGGTGAGGATGCGTGGCCAACGAGGATGAATCATCGCCGTCTGTGGTTCCGCTTCCTGTGTCACCACATAAACCCGCGCCTCTCCATTGATGAAGGCCATCAGGCCCTGAATGAACTCGCCCTCTTCCAGATCGAACCAGTAGCGCTGACCTTCGGCATCTTTTTCCATGAAGCGTTCAACGGCAATCTGCACCGGCTTGGGATTCAGGCGTGTCCAGCGGCCGTCTTTGATGGACGAAAGACGGGCCCAGCCACCTTCAGGAAACGCGCACATTTCTTCGCGACGTTTGCCCCAGGTGACCCATTCGATGTTGCCGTCGCGTTTGCGTACCGGCAGGCGGGCATTGGGGTGGGGAAAAAAGACTTTGGTGTCCTGTAACTGGATGGCTCCACACATAGGCTGTATTCACTTCTAGTCGGGGCGACAACGCCACATCATCCCTGCGTTGCACGGTCACCGTAATAAAACGCCGGACATTCCCTATCTGCTACAGGGCAGGCAATAGGCCTGCCGCCTCCGGCATTCACACTGCACCAGTCTGGGCTAGCGCAGTGGGTCGAGTCTAGCAAACCTTGAAGCGAGGGGTCATACCGGGTCTGTTGGGGTTTTGCCAGCGGCAACCTCAGTATCGCCAGGGGCCCCTGCAACGGCATCGTCCAGCCATTCGCGCCAGACCGCCACCATCACGGCCAGGATCACCGGGCCGATGAACAGGCCGACCATGCCGAACGCCGCCAGGCCGCCGAGTACCCCGAACATCACCAGCAGGAAGGGCATCTGCGTGGCATTCGAGATCACCAGTGGGCGGATGATGTTATCCACCCAGCTGACCACGAATGTGCCCCACAGGAAGAGCCCGATGGCGGGCACCGTCTGGCCATTCAGCAGCAGCCAGATGCAAACGGCGCCCCAGGCGAAGGGGGTGCCGAAGGGAATCAGGGCCACCAACGCGGTCAGCACCCCCAGAAAGACCGGGTTGCTCATGCCGGCAACGGCATAGCCGACACCCGCCAGCAGGCCCTGCGCCAGTGCAGTGAGGACAATCCCGTAAACCACGGCGCGGGTCATGTCGCCCATGGCTTTCAGATAGTCCTCTACGCGCTCATCGAGCACGCGCCGTAGCACCTGCCGCAGTTGCACCATGAAGGCCTCGCCCTCGCGATAGAGGAAGAAGGCGGTGAGCAACGCAAAGCCAAGTTTGCCGATATTGCGCCCGACGCCACCGACAAAGCCGGCGGCATGATTGGCGGCATACGTCGTCCAGGCCTCAAGCTCGTTACGCAGAGCCGTAGGGTCAGCCTGCAGGCGGTCCAGAAGCGCCTTGATCTCTTGCCCGATCCACGGGATGTCGAGCAGCAGTGGTGGCACCTCCAGATGGCCCGCAACCACTTGCTGCGAGATACGCTGGTACACGCCCGACACTTCACTTTGCAGCAAAAACGCCACCCATAGCACCGGCAGCACAATCGACAGCGCCAGCGTGACCGTCATCAGCAGGGCGGCCAGGGTGTGCCGGTTGCGCAGGCTGCTGCGCAGGCGCCGGTAAAGCGGCCAGGTGACGTACACCAGAATGCCACCCCAGGCGACCGGGATGATGAAGTGGTGCAGCACCTGAAAACCCAAGAGCAGAAGGCCGGCAATGAAGGTGGCCAGCAAAATGCGCCGGGTGGTCTGGTTGCGCAACGGATCCATGACGGGCCTGCGGAAAAAGAGGAAGTGACAAGCCCTGCATTCTGGCCAAGCGGCCGCGCCGGCGCTACCCGCCATGGTCCGGAATGACAGATTTTTGTGTGCGATGCCCGGTGTGGCGGCTAGCCGAAGTCCGGGTCGAATCAGCTATGCTGTGGCCAGTTCACGGACTGACCCCGAGGTTTGACATGGCGGCTGCCCCTCTTTCCCATGATGAAAACGCGCGACTGGAC
>JAUXNL010000474.1 GCA_030684415.1 Moraxellaceae bacterium
AGCAGGTCGAGCATCTGGATGACCTGCTCTTGCGCCGAACCCGCCTGGGCCTGTTGTTGCCGGAAGGGGGCATGGCGCATTTGCTGCGTGTGCGGACGGTTTGTCAGGCGGAGCTGGGTTGGGACGACGCACGCTGGGCCACAGAGACAGAGCGTTACCGCGCACTTTGGCAGCGGCATTACAGCCTGCCGGGCACGACGCCTTCCCACAGCGCGGCAGCCTGAGTCAGCACTATGGCCCAGACCCTGCTGGCGCTCGACAATGGCACGCAAAGTGTCCGTGCCTTGCTGTTTGATCGCGACGGGCAGTTGCTGGCGCGCTCGCAGGTCAAGTTCAGCCCGGTCTATCACGCGCCGGAGCCGGGCTATGCCGAGCAGTCAGCTGACTATTACTGGGAATGCCTGGTGCGCGCGGTGCGCGGGCTCTGGATGCAGGGGGCACAACCTGCCGACGTGATTGGGGTGGCACTGACCACACAGCGCGGCACCATGGTGCCTGTCGATCGCGAAGGCAATGCCCTGCGCCCGGCGATTACCTGGCTGGATCAGCGCGAAGCCACACGTACGCCGCCACTTTCGCTGCACTGGCAGGCGTTGTTCCGCGCCTTAGGGGAAACCGACACCTTGCAGCATCTCTGCCGGCAGGCGGAAGCTAACTGGATGGCTGAGCACGAGCCCGACATTTTCGCCGGCATGCACAAATGCCTGTTGCTGTCGGGCTATCTCACGCACCGGCTGACCGGGCGCTTTCGGGATGCGGTGGCCTCGCAGGTTGGCTATGTGCCCTTTGATTTCCGACGACAGACCTGGGCCCGCTCCTGGGACTGGAAGTGGGAGGCCATGCGACTGCGGCCCGAGCATTTGCCAGAGCTGGTGCCTGCAGGGCAGACGCTGGGCACCATCACGGCCGCCGCTTCAGCGGTAACCGGTATTCCGGCGGGCCTGCCGCTGATTGCGGCCGGCGCCGACAAGGCCTGCGAGGTGCTGGGCTCTGGCTGTCTCGATCCGCAGTTGGGCGCCCTCAGCTTTGGCACGACGGCCACCATCAATACCATCCGCCGTCGCTATGTCGAGGTGACGCCACTGCTGCCGCCGTATCCGGCTCCTGTGCCCGGGCATTACTGCACCGAGGTGCAGACCCTGCGCGGCTTCTGGATGGTGAACTGGTTCCGTGAGCAGTTCGGCGCCGAGGACGTGGCGAAAGCCGCTGCGCTGGGTCTGCCTGTTGAGCAGTTGTTCGAGCAGCATCTCAACGACACGCCCGCCG
>JAUXNL010000475.1 GCA_030684415.1 Moraxellaceae bacterium
CGCAGGTCCGGAATCGCTACACGCTGAATCAATCACTTGGGCGTGATTGATTCGCGACCCGGCCATCCTTGGCCGGGAAGCAGCTTTCTGAAAAGCATTTTTCAGAAAGCCGTTAACACCTCATGCCTGACTAACTCCATCTTGCTTGGGCGGGCGCTTAACTAGCCAAAACTGCTGAGGCAGAGTCCATCAACAAGCTCAGGACGGCCTTGCTCAAGGACTCAGGGGCGTCTCGTCGACGTTTGTGCTTTTAGTGAGAATGCCCTTCGATGACCATGGCAGATCCCGGCGCGATAGGCTCAGGGCGAACGGGGTCATGCAAGCCTCCTGTATCAGTCCCCTGTATCAACTGCTGGATCAACGCAGCATCAGCCCGGCCAACTCAGTTCGCGCTCGCCGCTGGCACTGATTTCCCACCACAGGTCTGGGTCATCGCCTTCCTGCCAACTGCCCGGCGTGGCGCGAACCGGCGTCTGGAAATGCGCGAAAGCCTCACGCGCGCAAGCATGGTCATCCGCCCAAGGCGAGTGCGCGCTGTCGAACCACACGGAGGTAAAACCGGCGCTGGCTTCTTCAATCACCAATACCGGCAGCGTCTGACCCTCATGCATGACCTTGCTACGCCACTGGCGCTTGCCCGCTGGCCGCCAGGGCAGGGCGGCCTCGGCGGGAAAGCGCAGGGTGAGCCAGTCGCGGATGGCATCAGCCGGCACGGCGTGCAGATAGATTTCGATATCGGGCGAGGGCATGGAGAGTGGCCGTTTTGGGGTGGTTCGGACGAGACCGGTGCAACAGGCGCCAAGCTTTCGTGTTTTCAGGCCAGACTGCAATCCCGGCGCCTGCCCACGCTCACCGAATCCCTCAAAACCGGTCGGGCGGAGTCTTTCGTCATGCTCAGGATTACTGGGTGAGCCGGCTCTTTCATGGCCCACTGGAGTCCTTCTGGATGGCAGGCGAGGTAAAGCCCGGCGCAGGCCGCATGGGGTTATTCAAGGGCTAGCTCTCTTCCTCACGCCAAGCCGGCTCCGGTGAATACCGGACGGTTTTTTGTAGGATGGCGGCCGGCGCTCAGAACGGTATGGTGTTCACATGGCGCTCGATGGTGGGTCACCGCGATGGCCTGAGTGCCGACAAGCTGACGCTGCCGGCCATCTGGCACATGGCGCCCCCGGGCTTGGCCGGCTGGCCTCGCGGTGTCAGCGCGTGGAATACTCGAACGACAGGAAATGTGTGAAGGCGGAAGGCGCGTAGCAGCAAGCGTGACCGCTCCAATGTGACGGCATCATCGACGCACGACCATCGAGCCAGCCGCATCGACGCAATACCAGGGAGGAGGAACATCATGACGGGGCACTACCTTGATGAAGGGTTGCTGGAGGAGTTGCGCGGCATTCTGGAGGAAGAATTTCCCAAGCTGATTGCCACCTATGTGAATGACTCGACCGTGCGCGTTGCCGACATCCAGCGCGAATTTGCCGATGGTAACGCAGAGGCTCTACGTCGATCGGTACACAGCCTCAAGGGGGCGAGTGCCAATCTCGGGCTGGTCTATCTGGTGGACGTTTGCCAACGCCTGGAAGAAGCAGCCAGAAGCGGCAGTCTGGCGGGCCAGTCCGCGCTGGTGACGGAGATACAGCAAGAGCAGCACCGGGCGTTGCAGTTGCTGCGCGAGCGCCAGTAGGCGTTTTCACACCTCGTCAGGTCATTTCTTACTAATAGCTTGCTGAAAAACGCCCATCCGGGCTTTTTCAGCCCGCGACTCCGGCACAGGTCCGGAATCGCTTCACGCTGAATCAATCACTTGGGCGTGATTGATTCGCTAACATCGCTCTTCCTACATCACAGACATGAAAAAGCCGGCACTGTTTGCC
>JAUXNL010000476.1 GCA_030684415.1 Moraxellaceae bacterium
TTTCAGCAAGCGGCTAGGGGCATGGGCGCTGTGCATATGCCCTTCGGCACGGTGCCTCTTGGCGGGCCGAAGCGATCAAGTCGTAGGGCGCTCTTCCGAGCTCTTGCCTTGATCGATGGGTTATCGCTTTTGAGCAAGAGCCCGCACTCAGGCGTGACCTAGCAAAAGACAGACATGAGCCCTGCGTTGCAAAACCGCTTCTGAACCCCTCACCGACATTTGCCCTGAGCCCCGTCGGCGCGCATCCGCATCGTAAATTTTCAGGTGCCGCTCAGAACGGCAAGGCATCAATCGCCAAACGCCCCAACCCCAGCAGCAGGCCGATAAATGCGCCGACCACCACGCCATTGACGCGAATCATGTGCAAATCGCCACCCACTTCGGTTTCGATCTTGGCAATCATCTCGCGCGTGTCCCAGTCGTGAATCTTTTCGCTGACATAGGCAATGATGGCGTCGGCATAGTCCGTCGTGAAGGTCACCACGGCCTCTTCGATTTCGTGATTGAGCTGCAGGCGCACGCGCTCGTTCTGCTGCAAGTGCTCACCCAGGCGCAAGAGAATGCCGCGCAGGTTGCTGGCAAGGCCGGAGTCCGGGCGCTCAAGATCGCGCTTGATGGCATCGCGCAGGATGACGGTGGCGCCGGTCATGAACTTCACCACCGACTCACTGTCGGCCAATGCATTCTTGGTGGCATTGAGCTTCTTTGAAGCGCGCGACGTCTTCTTGCGCAAGTCCTTCATCAGTTGCGTGGCTGAGGCTTCGAGACGGACACGCCAAGGGTGCTCGCGGTCTTCCAGCAACTTTTCCACCTGATCCATGAAGGTGTTGATGGTGCGCTGCTGCACGTCGATACCGATCCAGCTGGCTCCGCGTGCCAGCCCGCCCACGCCCAGCTCCTCGAAAATGGTAGCAGCGATGTCACGGGCTTTTTCCGGATTGGCTTTTATCCACTTGTCAGCCGCATCGAGGCCGCGCTGCAGCGCCTCGTGATGAAAATCGTTTTCCAGAACGGCACGCAGCATTTCACTCGTCATCTGGTGAACCGGTGTGTTCTTGGCCCACTCCACCGCGTTCTGCTGGATAAAAGCTTCGATGTCGCGGCTTTCAAATACCTGCAACAAGCGCGGCCCTACACGCTGCAGAAAAGCGGCGGTGGCCGCGACATTTTCTTCATCGGCCAGCCAACGCCCGATCATCAGGCTGGCGTCGGTATTGCGCAGCGACTGACGCACAATCGGCGCCGCCAGAAAATTCTCCTGCACAAAGCGGCCCATCGATTCGGCAATGCGCGCCTTGTTGCGCGGAATGATTTCTGTGTGCTCCAGCAATAGCCGCGGCATCGGCAGCTTTCCAAACGGATTGCGGAACAACACGGTGACGGCATACCAGTCGGCCAAGCCACCGACCACACCGGCTTCCGCCGCCAGCGCCAGAATACCGATCAGTGCGGCATGCGCCGGCAGCAATTTTTCCAGCACCAGAAACAGCAGCCAGAGCACGGCGGCGCTGACCAGCGCCATCGTGGCGAGGTTGCGGCTGCGTGCAAGGCTTGGCGGAGTGGTGTGGCCGGGTGGCGTTGCATGAGCAGGCGGAGTGGGCGCACCCGACGGCGTCGCCGGAGCAGGTTTTGCAGTTTTACCCATAGTTTCGGTTGAGGCAGCTCCCGGCGTTGCAGCTGTGCCTTGTAATGCCGCCGGGCTCTGGGCCGCGACCGTGTTCGGCGCTGAATCAGGAACCGGTGGTATGCCCGTGCCGTCGGGCAAGGCGGCGCCCGCTGGCGTGTCCGCCGCCGCAGTGGCGCTACGGGATGTATCGGCGCTTGAGGGTGTGACAGGAGGAGAAGACATGATGATTGCGTGTAGTCGAAGAAAGCCTGCACGCTACCCAAGTCGGGGCGCGTCGGCAATCCGCATCCACAGGCTGAAGCAGGTGTTGTAGGAGCGGCTTCAGCCGCGAAGCCCGTCCGCTTTTGCTTTGCAGATGCACGAGCTTATGGCTGAGGCGATCTCAACCATCATCTCCTCAAGTGCAAGTATGGAAAAAAGCTTCGCGGCTGAAGCCGCTCCTACAGAAGATGGGACAGAAGCTGCAGCAGCACATCAAGATCACATTCATGATGCCCAATCGCTACCTAAGATGATGCATAGCTTTATAGGTGCGGACTCATCCGCGCGCAGAGCAGGGCTACGGCAATTGCAGCGTCATCGGCGGAGTCCGCATGCAGGCGAACCCACCGCCACAAAATAATGCGCAGGTGTTGTGGGAGCGGCTTTAGCCGCGAATCCCTTTTCCTACATGCCCTCAGCCTTTGAAAGTAGACATCCCGAAATCGCCGAAGGGTTCGTCGCGTTCGCGGACCGCTTGCTTGAATCCGGCCTCGGCCGCGCGTTGCTGGAAGGCATGGCCTTCGGCCGTGTGCCGGGTGATGCCGTCGAATACGGTGCCGAGAATTTGTGTCGTGTGCAGTCCTTGCTGCATCACGCTCTGGTTGAGCAGAAGCTTCATCATTACCAATTGGTTGATCGGCATGCGTGCAATCCTCTCTAGCAATATTTCAAAGCGCTCGTCGAGCTTGTCAGTCGGTGCCGATTCAATCGCAAGCCCCCACTCTTTGGCTTCTTTACCGGAAAGACAATCGCCGGTGAACAGCAGGCGTTTGGCCTTTTCGAGGCCGAGGCGATAAAACCACAGTGATGTCGTCGGCGAGCCCCAGACACGTGCGGGCGGATAGCCGATCTTGGCGTCGTCGGCGATGACGAGAAGATCGGAGCACAGCGCCATGTCCGTGCCGCCCGCCACGCAAAACCCGTGCACTTTGCACACCACGGGTTTGTCGGAGTGGAACAGGCTCATGAAGCCTTTCATGTTGCGGCTCATGCCGGCGTAGTCGAGCATCGGGTCCCAGGTTTGCCCCGGGATATGGTTTTGCATCTGCACGAGCGGGTCGACAGGTGAGCCCGGCGGAAATTCACTGCTGCCGTGATCGAAGGCCAGACGCTCGGCGCTGTCGACAAGATCATAGCCTCCACAAAAGCCGCTGCCGTTGCCGGAGAGTGCCATCACATGCACCGCAGGATCGAGATTGGCACGCTCGACACAGGCCGCCAGTTCGCGTGGCATGTCCATCGTGATGCCGTTGCCCCGTGCAGGTCGGTTCAGTGTGATGCGCGCGATACGGCCGGTGACGGCGTAGGTCATCGTTTTCAGTTCAGTGATGTGCATGGTGAAGGCCTCTTCTGGTGTTATCCCGGTGTTCGATGTGCTGATTTCAGGAGCTGTATTCCGTTGTGCTCATGGTCAGGTTTGCATTCGATGCAACGCTCGCAGGCAAGTGTGGGATTCAACGCCGCTGTTCAAGCACCACACTCAGTGCCGCTCTGTAAGTGTCACATTCAACTCCGCTCTGTAATTTCTGCGCTAAAACAACACCCACAAGATGAAGCAGGTTGTGTAGGAGCGGCTTCAGCCGCGAAGCCCTTTCCTTTACGCCCACGAGGCAAGATGAAAGCCCGCCTGTCGGCCGCCGTCGTCTTCGCGGCTGAAGCCGCTCCCACAGAAAGTCGATCCAGCGCCGTCGGCACTCAATCCTGAGCACCAAAGTCGCCATGCCGACCTTGCCCACGGCTGAAACGACCCGCGCCGGCAACCGTCTCCCCCGACTGCAACGTGCGCAGGCCATGCGCAAATTCATTCGCGAGCGCATCGGCCTCCGTCATGCCCCACTGCGCATACGCACTGGCACGGTCGCCACGCAGGCAGGCTTGCGGAAAGGCGGCGATCTGCAAGGCCAGCGCTTCCGCCGCCGCCATCAGTTCGCCTGACGGCACCACACGGTTGGCCAGCCCGATCTGCAACGCTTCGGTGGCATCCACTGGGCGCCCGGTGAGGATGAGATCGAGTGCGCGGCTCATGCCGATGGCACGCGGCAGGCGCACCGTGCCGCCATCGATCAGCGGCACGCCGAAGCGCCGGCAGAACACGCCGAACACGGCGCTGGCGTCGGCCACACGCAAGTCGCACCAGAGCGCGAGCTCCAGCCCGCCGGCCACGCAATAGCCCGAGATGGCTGCAATCACGGGCTTGGACAGCACCATACGGCTGGGGCCCATCGGCCCGTCGCCCGTCGGGGCAAGGGTGTTGGCGCGGGTGGGGTCGCCACTGGCCACGGCCTTGAGGTCGGCGCCGGCGCAGAAGTGGCCACCAGCACCGGTCAGGATCGCCACCGACAGGGCGTCATCGGCCTCGAAGGCACGGAAAGCCTCGGCCAGGGCGGCGGCCGTCGGGCCATCTACCGCATTGCGGGCCTCGGGCCGGTTAAGGGTCACGACAAGTAAAGGAGGGCGGCGCTCGACCAGCACGGCAGTCATCAATAGGTACTCATGAAATCAATGATTGACATCCTGTGTAACATTACATAAAAAGTCAAATATCTGCACGCCACTGTATTGATGCTCATGAAGCCCAACCCCCGCTCGCTCATCCTGAACCTATTACTGGCAGCCGAAGGCGAGCCCCTGTCGGCGCGCGACGCTATCGCCAGTTGCGCGCTGTTCGGCATCCGCGAGAACAGCGTGCGCGTGACGCTGGTGCGGCTGGCGGCCGCGGGCCTGATTGAAGCCGCCGGCCGTGGCGCCTACCGCCTCGGGCCGAATGCCACTGAGCTGGCGGCCGATGTTGCCACCTGGCGCACGGCCGAAGACCGCCTGCGCGAATGGTCGGGCGGCTGGGTGGTGGTGCATGTCGGCAGCCTGGGGCGCAGCGACCGCGTCGCTTTGCGTGCCCGCGACCGGGCCTTGGCGCTGCTGGGCCTGCGCGAGCTGGAGCGCGGGCTGTTCCTGCGCCCGGACAACCTGCAAGGAGGCGTGGCCGCCGTGCGCGAGCGTTTGCACAAGCTCGGACAAGGCAGCGAGGCCGCCGTGTTTGTCGCGCATGATCTCGACGCCGCACGCGAGCAACGCGCACGCGCCTTGTGGGACGGTGACACCTTGTCGCGCGCTTACCGCGACATGCGCGCGCGCCTGGAAGACTGGCTGGCGCGTGCGGATGAGCTGGAGCCCGATGTGGCCGCGCGCGAATCGTTTTTGCTGGGCAACGAAGCCATCCGCCAGTTGGTGTTCGACCCGCTATTGCCGGCACCGCTTGTAGACACGGCAGCACGCCATGCGTTTACCGATGCCGTGCAACGCTTCGACAAAGCCGGGCATGTCATCTGGCAGCGGCTGCACCTGATGCCCGCCGAGGCACGCGCCAGCGGCGAAGCGGTGGCGCATTGACGACTTGCACCAATGGCCCGCACTGATGACGCGGGGAGGCTCTGAATATCCCGAAACCGTTCGGGCTGAGCGCTTCAACAGGGTTCTCCTGAACGACTCGAAAAACTCAGGACGAACGGGGCTGTTCAACGCCGCCCTACTGCAACAGCGCGGCAACAACTCGCCGCGCTGCACCCTATAACGCCACGTTCGCGCAGCGGCATTCGTGGCCAGTGGTAAAAACGAATGAGGAATTTGCAATGAGCAGCACGTCCACCCTCCCGGATACCGCCACCCCGGTAGACATGCCGGCGGAAACACGTCGCAAAGTCACCGACATTTTTACCCGTGATGAAATCCGTCAGCTCACCGAGCGCTCGGATCTGGCCGGGTTTGGCGCTATCGCGTTCACCTGGGGCGTGATTGTGGCCGTGCTCGCGCTGCTCGCCTGGGCGGCACAGCAAGCGCTGGTGATCGCGGTGCCGGTTTTTCTGTTCGGCGTCATGGTGCTGGGCGGCCGACATCTGGCATTGGCCATCCTCATGCACGAAGCCGCGCACGGCACGCTCTTCAAAACCCGCTGGCTGAACGACCGTTTTGCCGACTGGGTCTGCGCCAAACCGATCTGGGGCGATGTGCAGAAATACAAAGTGCATCATTTCGCGCATCACACCAAAACCGGGCAAGAAGGCGACACCGACCTTTCACTGGTGGAAGGGCTGCCGTGCTCGCGTTCGTCGCTCTGGCGAAAATTCGCGCGCGACCTTTCCGGCTACACCGGCCTCAAGTTTTTATTCGGGCGCTTGCTCATGGACAGCGGCGTGATCAAGTGGACAGTGGCCAACGACATCCAGCGCCTGCCGCAAGAAGGACGACGCTGGCACGACTATCTGCGCGAGTTGGCCGAAAACTCTTGGCGCACGGCACTCGTGCATCTATTCCTCGTGGGAGCTGCCGTCGCGGCTGGCCATCTTTGGCTGTATGGCGTGTTCGTACTCACCTATATCACGCCCTTCCCGCTCATCCTGCGCATCCGCTCCATGGCCGAGCATGCCTGTACAGAAAAAACCGCTGACATGTTCCGCAACACGCGCACCACTCGTGCTGGGTTGCTGGCGCGGATGACGGTGGCGCCGCACCGCGTGAATTACCATATCGAGCATCACGTCATGGCATCGGTGCCCTTCCGCAAACTCCCGCTCATGCATCGCATGCTGCGCGAGCGCGGCGCGCTGCCGGCCGCGCCGGGTTATCTCGATGTGCTGAAGATGGTGTCGGATAGAAGTGCAGCGGCGGATGCTTGATCGGCACGCACGTAATATCCACTATTTTCACTACCGGACAGCCAGATGCTCTAGTGCTGAAAGACATGCTCGTTGTGATAGCTCAGAAACTCAGCGTGCGGTGATAGCTTGTGGGGCGGCGTAATGAGTTTACCGTGCAGCCCTAGCAAAATGGCATGGTCACTTGCGGACTTTTCGGTTTCACGCAGCACATCAGAAACCTGAATCGTCAGGGAAGGTGTGACCGTAATCAGCCCTTGGTCGAAAGCCTTATCGTGCAAAGCGGACAGGCAAAGGCCATTAGCCGGATTCAAGCGGTTATGTTCGTCTTTGGCCCAAGGCACGATATGGCTGGCCACCAATAATTTAGGGTGACTGATGCCGCTCATGCAGCAACGGCTTTCATAGCTGCTAAGAATGGCGTTTCGGAAGAACTGTTGCTTGCGCCGCACAACCACCATGGCGGTAGCGTTGCCTGAGTAATAACTTGGCACCGGCTCTTCAACCGCCATCGTGCTGGAGAGTGGTGCAAGTTCCGCATCTTGTGCGGCCAGTTCATCCATCATGATCTGGCTTTCGTAAGCCATCTCATCCGGAGACTTCTGAAACTCATTCCAGATGCTTCGGTCGAGTGCCGAAGCACCTTGGAGGCCTTTGCGTCCACTTGCTGTGATAGCAGGGTCAAGACTGGCCATATTACAAAGCTTCATCGCTAGGGCGCTGGGCGTACGGCCTATCAGTTTGGCCGCCGCCATAATGCGTGGATTGCTTTGATGGAACTTACCGAAGTCCATCTGACAATACAGATTGAGCGCCACCAAGAGCTGCTCACGATTCCAGTTCGCCATGCTTGACCCTCTCGCGTCCTGCCATCTAAAGAGCCGTAGGGGGCCTGGCAGGCGAATCAGAGTATGCCAGGCTTGCCTGCTTTAGTGATGGCAATTGAGACGGCGATGAGCGGACATATTGTGATCGAGTACCTGTATCGGGATGGCAGCAATTACAAACGCTTTGGCTGCCGGATGTTTGCCAACCCCTCCGGCGTAACTGAGGAAGATATTCAGCTGGCATTCGCAAATGCTTTCCGTCGTGCTCAGCTATTCCCGGATGTGTTGAGCTTTGATCCCGTCGTACTGGGCTGGGAAGCGCTTTTCTTTGAGCATCACGATGCTGAGGCTGATGATGTGACGCTGCATGAGTTGGTCAGTGTCGAATCTCATCCGGGTGACGTAGAAGGAGCGGCCTGCCTTGAGAGGCTGCTGTGCAAGCTGGCTGAGCTGGCAGCAAGGCAGGCATAACCGAACGATCACCCATTAAAAAGCCGCCCGAAGGCGGCTTTTTAATGCATCCGGCAACCGCCGTGATCACGCCCACGCAAGCTTCAGCACGCCAAGCAACTCTTCGCGATCCGCTTCCTTCGGATTGAAGATGATCGAGCCGTCGTTAATGGCCAACTCCGCAATCTGCTCGAGCTGGCTTTCCTGCACCTTGCCGGTTTCCTGCAAGGTGCGCGGCAGCTTGCAGCGCGCAAACAACTCGTCGCGCATCGTGCGCAGCGTGGCAATCGCGCGGTCGGCACGGTGCGCCGGTGCGGTGGCGGCATACACGTCGGCGCCGGCGAGTGGCAGCAGCAATTCGCCGATGCGCGCGCCGTTCACGTCTTTGTTGTACTCCAACACATACGGCAGATAGAGATTCATGCACAGGCCGTGCGGCAAGTGGCAAACCGCGCCGGTGGCGTGGCCGAGCGAATGCACCATGCCCACCATCGCATTCGAGAATGCGATGCCGGCCATGGTCGAGGCCTGTGCCAGCTCCAGTCGCGCATCGGCATCGCTGGGGTTGTCCATCACCTTGAGCAGGTTGTCGCTGATCTTGCGCACGGCG
This sequence comes from Moraxellaceae bacterium, assembly GCA_030684415.1. Classification (GTDB taxonomy): domain Bacteria; phylum Pseudomonadota; class Gammaproteobacteria; order Pseudomonadales; family Moraxellaceae; genus UBA2031. The sequence continues at coordinate 8,425 of JAUXNL010000476.1, forward strand.
CTGGTGGCGTAGGCGTCGCTGATCGGGTTGGCGGCGAGGCAAGTGAAGGCCTCTACCGCGTGCGTCATCGCGTCCATCGCGGTCATGGCGGTGATATGCGGCGGCAGCGTGAGCGTCATGCGCGGATCGAGCACCGCCGCATTCGGCATCAGGAAGTAAGACATGAACGGCACTTTCATGCCTTTTTCAGTGTCAGAAATCACCGCGATCATGGTGGTTTCTGAGCCGGTGCCGGCGGTGGTGGGCACCACGAACAGCGGCTTGAGTGGGCGCTTGAGGTTGTGCGCGCCGGAGAACTTCAGCAAATCATCGCCGCCTTCAGAAACGAGAATGTTCACGGCTTTGCAGGTGTCGATGACCGAGCCACCGCCCACGGCGACGATAGCGTCGCATTCGTTGGCGCGATACATGGCAGCGGCATTGCGCACCGTTTGCAAGCTGCTGTCGGGCGGCACATCGTCAAAGACGGCGGTGATGGCCATGTCGGCGCCGGCAAAAGCGGTTTCGACATGCTTGAGCAAGCCCACGGCCACCACACCCTTGTCGGTGATGACCATGGGTCGTTTGGCTTGCAGCGTGGTCAGCTCGAAGGGGATGTGTTCCAGCGCCTTGTGGCCAGCAATCACTTTGACCGGGCAGAAGAATTCGTAATACGGCTTGCTCACTTTTTATTCTCCTTTCACAAGGTTGGTGGCGACGCGGGCATAAATGCGCGCGGCAGCCGAGAGTTTGCTGCCAATACCCAGCGCGGCCGGGTAGCGCTTCACGGCGCGTTCGGCAATCAGCTTGGGCAGGATCAGTGTTTCCATGCGCGACAGGCAGCGCACCATGCGGATGGCATGCGATAGCTCGCCATCGACATAAATGCGGTCGTTGGCAAAGGCGCGCGCGGTGCCTTCCTGGAACGACAGCACGAGAAATGCGTGCGTCATGTGCTTGAAGCGCACGCACAGGTCGGGCTTACCGGCAAAATCCTTGAGCAGACGCAAGGAGCCATCGTCCTGTACCTGTGCGGTAAAGGAAGGGCCGGCCGGCATGACCATCATCTGGAAAACATAACCGGGCGGCAGCGCGGCGATTTCGCGGCGGACGACCTCATCGGTTTGCGAAGTCGAGACCAGTCCGCGGCCGACCACGCCCATCATCAGGGCAACGTAGCCGCGCTCCATCTCCGGGAGCAGGGCTTTTTCGGTGGATGTCATCTGCGTCGTCTTTTTTGTTGTAGGAAAAAATGGCCGCCGGGCACTGATCATGCCCCGCTGCCGGTGTTCATTCGCGGTGATAGCGTGTAGCGCGCTCCACTTCGTTTTTGGAGCCAAGTATCACCGGCACCCGCTGATGCAGTTTTTCGGGCTCGATGTCGAGAATGCGTTCGCGGCCGGTGGTGGAAGCACCGCCAGCCTGCTCGATCAACAGCGACATGGGGTTGGCTTCGTAGAGCAGGCGCAACTTGCCGCCCTGCTCGCGTGTCTTGCTGTCCATCGGGTACATGAAGATGCCGCCG